>NZ_DAOSEH010000098.1:0-7498 GCF_035363035.1 Mesotoga sp.
GGAATATCCAGGTGTTTTTCAGGTTTCTCCTGACGATCGAATAGGGAACGAGTTCGCCGATTGCGCGAGAGAACTTTCCATACGCATCTTTCTTCGTGTAATACATATACTCACCTTCTCAAACGTATCCCATGTGGTCGATGTACATATTTCTGAACTCATCCAGACTAGAAAGTTCTATATACTTCGAACAGCCAATTATCGCATTGATTTCGGCCAGGCTGGATCTGTAAAGAAGAGTCGCGATAGCGCCCCTCAGCGAGGTGTTTCCCTCCACGGCTATTTCGCAGTCCGGCCCCGGAGGAAGGATCCCGGTGATGAAGAGATCTCCAATATCTATCTTGCTTCCAAAACCGCCGGCTATCCTTATTTTTTTCAATCTTCTCTTGTAGAAGCTCTTCAAAAGAACTTCAATCCCAGTTCTCAAAGCGGCCTTGGCCAGCTGGAACTGTCTCAGGTCCTTCAGGGTTATGTAAACATCTTTGGAAAGCATGAATCCGTTGCATTTCTTATCGAATCTAGCCCGCAGCTCCCCGGGCCAGGATTCAAGGTTCGAAAATCTTCCCGACGCTTCTATAAGGCCGTTCTTAAGAAGCAGGGAAACGATAGAAATCAATCCACTTCCGCAAATGCCCGAGGGTGGAGTTCCTCCTATAGTTTTCAAGGTCAGGCTTCCGTCGAAGGAGACCTTCTCGATTGCCCCGGAGACGTTGCCGACTCCACACGCTATGTTACCGCCTTCAAAAGCGGGGCCGGCGGCCGTGGAGCAGCACAGTAAGCTTCCTCCCGAAGAGACGACTATCTCGCCGTTGGTGCCAAGGTCTATCAATAGCTCGTCTTCATGTTCTCTCAAATTGGTGGATAGGATCCCTGCAACTATGTCTCCTCCCACATAGCCCGAAATCGCCGGAAGGGCCAGAACCTCGGAAAAAGGGCTCAGCTCCAGGCCGATTTCCCCGGCCTTCTTCCTCACGATTCCTCCGTAAAATGGCGAGAACGGAGCGGTGGCTATAGATCTCACCGGAAATCCGAACAAAAGGTGAGTCATCGTCGTGTTCCCGGAAACCACCACCTCGTTTATATCTCCGGACCGTCTCCCCGATTGCTCACAGAGCCCTTCGATCAGTTTCGAAACGGCCTTCCTTACCACCGACGAAAGAGTTTTCAGTCCCTCCCGTTCAACGACAGTGTGAGTGATCCGCGAGATAACATCGTGTCCGAAAGCTCTTTGAGGGTTCATCGTGTTTTCTTTCGCGAGAACTTCACCACTGTCCAGATCAAGCAGGGCGGTGGCTATGGTGGTCGTGCCGATATCGACCGCGACTCCCAGATTGAAGCTTCTCCGGCCGTCTATCGCGACCAGCTTTCCCGGTCTCGTGTAGACCGAGACTTCTCCCTCGAGAGATCCGGTGTAAAAATCCGACAGATCCAGATCTTCTCCAAGATACTCCTCCACCAGCGCCGATACCTGGTTTCTCACCCCATCACCTGAAGGGATAACGAAGCTTTGCCGTCTTACTACAGGATCGCACCCTTCAAAAGAGATTTCGTCGATCGTGGCGATGGCATCGAAGTATCCGGGATCGAGGTATACTTGGCAGTCTCCGGTGATCTCGGCCATGCAGGACAGTCTGATTCCCCTTTTCAAAGCCTCTCCCAGGATAGTTTGTTCCGCCTGGCCCGGCGGGGAAAGCATACTGTCCAGGTCGACCCGTACTCTACACTTGCCACACTTTCCCGCGCCACCACAGGGTGTATCTATAACTATTCCCAGTTCACCTAAAGCCGAAAGCAGGGGCGTTCCGGGAGGAAAATCATCTTCAAACACATCTTCTCCAGAATGGACAATCAATCTCAAAGTACACCTCCACTCTTCCCTTACAATCTTACATTCATCTTGCTCGCAGTTCAAATCGATAGTAGATGTCGAACAGTATTATTCAAGCACCCCTTTGTTGTAAAATAACTTAGACGAAAAGCTTTAGGAGGACTACAGAGTACGGAAGGGGGGAATCAAGTGGAAAGTGAAGTAAATGTGGATATGGAGCTTATAAAACACGCAATAAACAAACTCGACTGTGGATTTCTGATATACGGCGTTAGGGCGGATCTGTTGTACGCTAACGAAGCCGGAATCAAGCTGGCAAGCAAGTGTGAAGGCAAAATAAAGGAGAAGATCGAAGAACTGGTCGCCAGAGAAGAGACGTTGAGCGGCCGATTCGAGTGCAGCCAGCAGGAGCAGGGTGGTAGATCTTTCAGATACTTCTTTAAACCGCTCTCTTTGAACGGAAAGGACTACTTCCTTCTCCAGATAGAAGATATCACCGACCTGAAGATCGCCGAAAGCACGATCGCACAGCTCGCCCATTATGACGGCGAGACCGGCCTTCCCAACTACATTCTCTTCAGAGACCGCCTCAACATGTCTATATTCAGGGGCAAAAGACATTCGGACCTCTCGATGGTAGCCGCAATGGAGATCAAAATCGGCTCCAGAAACGATTCTAATCCGGAACTGCTGATCATAGATCTGGCCCAGGATCTTTCACGGAACATAAGGAAAAGCGATACACTGTGCAGGTTTTCGAGAAGAGAGTTTCTCTTGCTTGCGGAAGAATTGAAGAGACCGGAAGATGCGGAGAAGATAATGAGAAAAATGGGCGAGACCTTCGAAACATGGAAGGGTAATATACCCGGCTGTTCCTTCGGCTTGAGCTATGGCTACTCCCTGCTGCCGGTAGACGGAGTCGATCCCGAGACTCTCGTCAGCAAGGCCTTTAACGCTATTAAAGAGAAGTGATCAAAGGGAGTATGTAAATTGAAGATACTTATCATTGGTGTGGCAGTACTTGCAGTGATTTTACTTGTGCCCTTCCTCATACCGGTTCCAGATTTGAAAGGTACGGTAGATCCATCGCTTCTGGCCGATGAAGACAGCCGCTTTGTCTGGTTGGAGAACGTGAACATACACTACAAAGTATCGGGCGAAGGCTTTCCGCCGGTTGTGCTCCTCCACGGGTTCGGGGCCAGTATCTTTTCTTGGCGGGAAGTTTTCTCGCCTCTCGCCGACCGGTTCACGGTAATGGCCTTCGACAGACCCGGCTTCGGCTTGACTTCCAGACCAATAGGGGAAGAGATAAAGGATTTCAACCCTTACACTCCAGAAAACCAGGTAGAGCTGACGGTGCGATTGATGGATCATCTGGGGTTCGAAAAGGCCGTACTCATAGGCAATTCAGCCGGCGGCCTGACGGCCCTGGAAATTGCGATCGCACATCCCGAAAGGGTGATCGGCCTGGTGATGGTCGATGCGGCCGTTTACACGAACGACAGCGATAACCTCTTTTTCAAGTTGCTCACCTCGACCCCTCAGGGAAGGCATCTAGGACCGCTTGTTTCGCGTCTTTTTCTCAACGACGCGCGATCGCTACTCGATCTGGCCTGGCATGATCCCTCCAAAATAACTCCGGAGATTCTTGAAGGTTACGAGAAACCCTTGAAAGCAAACGACTGGGACAGGGCTCTCTGGGAGCTGACTCTCGCCAGAAGGAAGTTCGACGTTTCGAAACTGGGAAATATCGATATACCGACCCTCGTTCTCAGCGGGGACGACGATAGAATAGTGCCCGTAGAAGACTCCGTAAGACTCGCACGGGAAATCCCGAACGCGGTGCTGCACATCTTTCCCGACACCGGCCACGTACCTCAAGAGGAAAACCCCCAGGAATTCCTGGAGGTCGTCCTGCCATTCATCGAGAGCTTGAGTTTGATCGAACGGTCAGAAGATCGGAATCCAGATTGAGTAAGGACCGAACAGATGAACGAAGAAGAGAGCCCAGGTAACCAGCATGAGCGAACGGTGAACAGGTCTCCAACTCTTCTTCATCGCCGGTGCGTACTTTCCCAGAAGATAGACTATGAATTGTGCGAGAACGCCAAAAAAGACCAGACTACCACTGTAAATAACGAACCCCCCCGTGGCAAGATAACCGTGGTAAAGGGCCGTCACGAGCAATATGCCTCCGGTGAACGGATGAACCTTTGCCAGAAACTTCATGAGGCCCTTGAAGCCTTCCCAGGGGAAGTTTTGAAGCTTCTTGTTGAATTTTCTGTAAAACCATCGCGTTATGAAGAGCGATGAGTTCAGTACCAAAAGCGAAAAATTGAACCATCCCAGAAACTTTATCCAGCCATACAAATCCGGACACCTCCGTGTTATCGAAAGACCGGCACTCAGCTACAACTTTTTATAAAGACCTTCTACCGTACTTGTCTTTCTGTATAGAGCCCCACATGAATAATATAACAACTTTTGCCGTCTATACGGCATAATCTGAAGAGTCTCTTCCCGGGAGCATAGAACCCTAACATTGACTGTTTGTCAATCGGATCCGGCCGCTGAAGATTATTGGCTTTGCTTTGAGTCCTCTATCGTTTCTTTAATTCGAACGAAGCACGGTCAATTCTTTTTTGAGTAAATCGCAACTTTCCTACTTGTCCTCTTGTGGAGATATACCGGAACACTCGAAAGATAACAGAGCAAGCACGAGTGTCTCATCGCTCGAGCGTGGATTTAAGATCAAGAGCATCAGAATCCGGCCTTTGTCGTCAAACTGGCTACAGGAGACAAATGATGGCAGGCCGTTCTCCACATTCTATGTTTTCGTAATGACGTACGACTTTATTCAACCAGAGCCGCCACGCCTATCAAGCCCGGTCCGGTGTGAGACACGAGCGATTGGGAGATCTGGCCCGTTATGATGTTCTTTATGCCGTGACTCTCCAGAGTTTCCATTATAGTACGGAAATACTCGAGAGACTTTTCGCTCCTGTCGGAGGTATAGGCGGCCACGAACCGGGCCTTTTTCCCGGAGATGTAATCGATAAGCTTTCTTACGGTGGTGTTCACGGCCCGCCTCATTCCGCGATCCTTTGAGACGCTGTGATAGATTCCATCCTCTCCCACCGTTATCACCGGCTTAAGGTCGAGTATATCTCCGATGGTGGCGCTCACTTTTCCTATTCTCCCGCCGGCTTTGAGATACTTAAGAACGGGTATGCAGAAGAAAACCTTTGATTTCTTAACGGCCTCATCAACGGCGCGGGTAACTTCGTCGAAGGTCGCACCCTGCTCGGAGAGCTCAACACCCCTCATAGCAACGAGTCCAGAGGCGATCGAGATATTCTTCGAATCGACCACATTTACTTTCGCTCCGGGATTCTTCTTTATAAACTCTTCGGAGTATCTTTTCACGAGCCCCAGAGTTCCGCTGAGCCCGCTGGAGATCCCGACGAAGATTATCTCTTTCATTCCTTCTCTGTAAAGGCTCTCAAAGGCCTGACTGATATCGTTGTAACCGGGAAGCGAAGTCTTGGGAAATTTGTTCTCCATGAACTCCAGCAGCTGTTCGGTCGTGATATCTATGTTGTCTCTGTATTCCTTTCCCTCGAGCACTACCTTGAGCGGAATTACCCTCACATTTTTCTTCTCTTTGATCGCTTCTGGAAGATCGCAGCCCGAATCGACGATTATGCCAACCATACAATCGACCCCCTGTAAAGTATAGTAATTACCCGTCACACAAGATTTGAGACGCCGGAAACTCCGGCAGCGTTCACCGGGTACATCTTTTAATTATAGCTTGAATATCGCCCTGGCGGGGCAATAATAGAAGCTCTGGTCCGGTGTGATCATGTATGTATTCTATCCAGAGCCATCGAAATCGTTCCGGCAGAACTGCGAAAAACATTCGGGTGTAACCGGATGTGTCGATCGACGTACCAATTTTGTCGAACTTCGAAGCGGGAACGATATGTAACTCCCGGTCTTAATCCACGGTCAGTGGAAAGCGAGGGGTAAAGCAAGGTATTTCAAAGTCTCTTCAGGAGCTTCTTCGCTTCCTCCAGCGAAGGGATTTTGCCCGAGAGAACTATTTCTCCGTCGAGCGCCACGGCCGGGGTCGATATTATTCCCTTTTCCATCATGGCCATCATATCCGTCACTTTTTCAACGACCGCGTTCAAGCCGAGTTCTTCGACCGCCATCTTCATTACCTTTTCCGTTTGTTTGCATCTGGGACAGCCGGAACCAAAAACCTCTACCTTCATTATCTAACCTCCTATTGAAGTAAGTTGCCGTATATATAACCCCATATGGTCGCAAAAGCTACCACGAGGCCGAAATATGTGAAGGCCTTCTTCTTTCCCAGCAGCTTTGTTATAACTATCATACTGGGCAGGCTGAGAGAGTTGCCGGCCATGAAGAGGGCCAGAGCCGGCCCTTTTCCCATCCCCAGGGACATTAGGGACTGGACTATCGGAACCTCAGTAAGCGTGGCGAAGTACATCACCGCACCGAAAACAGAAGCAAACAGAGTCGAACCAAATCTGTTTCCGCCGAGAAGAGATTCTACAAAACTCTGAGGAAGTGCGATGGAGATGACGCCGGCCGCGAAGACTCCGAAGAAGAGATATGGAAGTATCTTCTTAGCGAAATCCCAGGTCTCGCCTATCCAGGAGTTCCTCATCTCTCTCTTGAAATGAATCGCCATGATGAAGACCGCTACGGCCGAAACGGTCATTATAGAAGCCTTAACGATCGGATCTATCTTAAGGCCGCCGACTATAAGGAAAGCCATTTGCAGGGCGAGAAAGCCTACGGCCTCCTGCCAGGAAAGCTGCTCGCCCGATTCCTGGATGGCAAAGCCACCTGAACCTTTTTCTTTGAAGATACTTTGCATTATGAGCCCTATGAAAACTGCCGAAATCGCCGCCGCTACCATCCTTATGACTGCCATCTCCCAGCCGATCGCGTTCCCGGTGAGAAATATGGCCGCCACGTTGATAGCCGGGCCGCTGAATAGGAAGGCAACGGCCGGGCCGAGGCCGGCTCCCCGTTTGTAGATTCCCCCGAAGAGCGGCAGTATCGTGCAGGAACAGACGGCGAGGATTCCGCCTGACACGGCCGCCACCGGGTAGGATATTATCTTTCTAGCACCCGGACCCAGCAGCTTGAGTATCGCGTCTTTGCGTATAAACACGGTTATCGTCCCGGCTATGAAAAACGCGGGAACGAGACAGAACAGCACGTGTTCCCTGGCATAAGAGCCGAGCATCGTGAAACCGCCGATTATGGCCTCCTGCACGTGTTTCTCCGAGAAGGGCAGAAAATAAAAAACCAGAAAACCCGCCGCTAAAAGTCCAAATTTCGTCAATTCTCTCTTCAGATCCCTTTCCATCCCGGAGCACCCCCTGATTTATTCGCTGAGTTTGGCTGCCTGTGTGTAGATGGCTTCCCGTTGTTCCTTGCCGGTCATCTTCTCCAGCAACAACGCCATTACGAGTATCCCTGGAACGTTTATCGCCAGCCTCAGGAGAGCGAATTCAATACCCAGAGCGCCCATTTCGAACATGAACATAGGGATCTTCGTTGTCGACCAGGCACCTATGAAAATCAAAACGTTTGAAAACTTGACGCCCTTCTTCATGAAGACGGCCG
>NZ_DAOSEH010000099.1:0-6802 GCF_035363035.1 Mesotoga sp.
AGTTCCGGCGGGATATACAGATGATATTCCAGAACCCCTTCGACTCTCTCGATCCTAGAATGACCATCAGGGACGTGATCAGGGAACCGATAGAGGCCCACAACCTCGTGCCGAAGAACGAGATAGACGGATACGTCGCCGAGCTGTTGATGAAAGTTGGACTCTACCCCGAATATTCGCAGAGGTACCCGCATGAATTCTCCGGCGGCCAGAGACAGAGAATCGCCGTGGCGAGATCCATCTCCGTCAAACCGAGGCTGGTCATCTGCGACGAACCGACCTCCGCGCTCGACGTGTCCGTCCAGAGCCAGATAATCAACCTGTTGCAGGATCTGAAGGCCGAGAACGATATCTCCTACATCTTCATCTCTCACAACCTGGATGTCGTCCATCATATGAGCGACAGGATACTCGTCATGTACCTCGGCAACGTGGTCGAATCGGCCGGCGCCACAGATCTCTTCGATAACCCGGCCCATCCTTACACCGGCGCCTTGATGGCCTCCATACCCGGCTGGGACCCGCTGGACAGAAAATTACAGAACATAAGGCTGGAGGGAGAGCCGCCCAGTCCGATCAACCCTCCGCCCGGTTGCGCCTTTCACCCCAGGTGTCCTTACAGAATGGATAGATGCGACAAAGAAAAACCGCCGGTGGTGGAGATAGCTCCCGGACACGAAACGGCCTGCTGGCTACACACGAAATAACATCCTCTAAGAGCCGTGGTGGGTGGTGCGTTGTGGGTCGCTCATCTTGCGCTCCTTCACGAAAATGGGGACTGACGATTCACCTCACGTCTGTACCCAATTTTCGCGCTCAAGGAACCTGGACGCGCAGCGTCGGAACGATAAACCGCTCTTCGCACTTTACGTCGCGTGCGGAGAACGACGGGCGGATGACGGAGAACGTCTCCCAACGCAACGAAGGACGGGTCCATGCTCTTGGACGACAGACGCTGGACGGCTCTTTCCACTCTTCGCGGCGTTCAGTCTTTGCCCGCGTTTATAGCAGAGCCAGCCCCTTGAGAGATATGTTCAAAACCCACACAAGGAGGGTAACGAAGGCCAGCGAAAGCGAGGTTTTCACAACGCCCTGCCGGTAGAAATCGTTGGCGATCAAACCCGGTACCACCGTACCTATAACGGTCGAAAACAGTTCGAGAGGCAAATTCGGCACCAGAAGAGTATCGAGAGCCAGTTTCACGAAGACCCCCATCGTTATTCCCAGAGCGAGCCTTTTTCTACCGTAGAGTATCAGATACCGCTGGAGGAAGTTCAGAATGATGAACGTCAAAAGCCCCACGGCCCAGGTATAGACGAGCCGTAACGGCTGATCTATGAATATGAAGAGATAAACCGGCGTTACGATGCCCCCCGCGGAGAGGCCCGTGATCCACCAGAAAAGTGTACTGATCACCACTCCTATCGAAAATATGGCCGGGTTCATTCGATCACCTCCAGATTGCTCAACCACTGTACCAGACCTCTTATGTTGCCAAAGCCGAAAACTATATCGCCCTTTTGCAGAAACTCTTCTATCGACTCGCCGTCTTTAACCTTCCTGTACTTCAGACCTTTGAACTTGTGCACCGGGATCGAACCCCTGATCATCAGGTTGTCGAACTTTCTGGTGAAGGGCTCGAAGACCAGTGCCCTGTCGGGCCGATCGTCTCTGGAGTTGAAGAACCCCACCACTCTTCTGCCGGGGAAGTCCGCCACTGTCCTCTCCAGAAGGTAGATCGTGGAACGTATATCGTTTGCTGCGAAAGCGTTCGCGAGAATCGCGCTGCCGCTATTTAGCTTCAACTTTAGGTACCTGAACGTGCCAACGTCGGGCAAAACTCTCGCCATACCTTCCATCGAAGCCTTTTCATTCAGCCCGAAAACCTCGATAACCCTATCGATCAGACGCAGATTGTCCGGATGCGGTCTGAAGGCCATTCCTTCGTCGGATATCGTCCTCTCTCCGGCCCTGAGCAGCTCGCTGCCAACTCTTTCACAATGAGTTCTCATCATTTCCAGGGCCCCCTCGCCGAGATTGCCGACAAGGCACTTTCTGTTGCCTGGAACTGAAAGCGAGAGCACCCCGGCGGTTGCCTCTTCGCTCGCCCCGATCTCCTCTATGTGGTCGGGATAGGCGTTCGTGATCACAGTGAGATCGGCGTCCAGTATCTTTCCGCTGGCGAGTTGCATCTCGGGTCTGATCGCCATGCACTCTACGACGAGCGCGTCGCACTTCAATCTCCCGGCCTGCTTCAGCGCCCTGTACTGCTCCTGTATGTTTGCCGGGCCTCTCCTCTTTATTTCGCGATGACTGCCGTCGGGCATTATCCAGAGCGGCACCGTGCCCGTTGTCTTGGCCAGCACCCTGTAACCGTTCCCCGACAGCACGCCGTGGATAAGTCTGACAGTCTCGCTCTTTCCCCTGGTACCGTTGACCTGGACAACGATCTTCATTCTCTTTCTCCGCCGTCTGAGGACCAGCTTCTCGACGATGAGAACCGTCAGCAGTGTGAGGAACGCAACGAGCGAAAGAATCAGGTTACTCATTTTTTCACCGCCAGTTTGCCCGCGATAAGCGACAGGACCATAAGCGCCAGGAAAAACAGCGCCAGGGGCAGCGAGTAGCTATCGATATAATAAACGCCGCTCTTTCCCGGTTCCGGAAGCGGCACAGGATCGATCGGGATTCCATTTTTGAGGGCCAGATCGCGGATGTTGAGCAGGTGAATGGATGGTACTCCGCGAGAGGCGTATTCGAAAATCAAGCCCCTATCCTCGCCCACGGGGATATTCTTGAGGGAAGTTATAAGCCCGTTCTCGAGGCTGAGGGCCGCGGGACTCTCTCCGAAGTTCGGGCTGGCGCCTCCGACGTTCACGAAGACTTCCGGAAGCCCGCCGGCATATTCAAAGTAGATCTTGAACCTCGCGTCTATACTCTTCTGAAGCGTGTCTTCGCGTATGAAAGTCTTTCCGGTCGAAAGGGCGATTTCCGTCATTTTCTCGACCGCCCCCGGGAAAAACATACCCCGGGCGTTGTCGTTGTTGCCGCCAAGAGAGACGGCTATTAGACTGTCCCGCAGAAGGCCTTTCTCAACGAGTCTTTGAAGCATCCTGACGAAGGTGAACTCCGGATGGGTTGCCCCGTGTTCAGAGGCTCCGATCGAGTAAATCAGGAGAGGCTCCAGATTCATCGCTTCACAGGCGCAGAGGGTTGCCAGCACCAGCGACGGGAAAGAACCGCTCGCGCCTATGGCCACCGGGTCTCCCTTCTTCAAACCCAGTTCCCTGAAGTACTTGACGATCAGCGCGGCGAAATCCGGGTTGGTCGATGTCCTCTTGGCCTCGAGATTTCCAAGCGTCGTAGTTAGTTCGGTGAACTCGGGACCTATGAGTCCCGTGCCGTTCGGATCGAGCAGCGGATCTATCTCTATACCGAGCGAAAGTCTGTAGGAAGAGATCTCGCGAGTGGCCTCCCTCATCAAGCTGGCGGCCGCGAGCTGGGTGCTTATGAAGGGCGTCTCGCTTCTTCTCACCGAAGAGGTGAGAAGAAAGAAGGAAACCAATCCTATAACGACTCCGACAGAGAGCCATTTCAAAGAAACTCCGGCCTTGTTCAATCCGGAAAGGCTCACAAAAGAATGACTTTTCAAGATAACTCCCCTTTAATTCAACTAACGGTCAGGACTCTTATTATCGCTATCAGCACTCCGCCCAAAGCCGCCTGCCTCCGTCTCCTTATAATGATCAATTATACATTACCTCCGGAAAAGCTTCCCGGAGAATGAAGGCGGCCCGGCCTCTCGCGGCGAACTGGAAATATCTTCCTTTCAAGTATTACCGGCGGATATCTCTACCCTTCGAGTGTTCTGTCGACAAAAGCCAGTTCGTTTTTCTTAATCTCTTTGAGCGCTTTTTCCCAGATCGGAACGGCCCTTAGCGCGTAGCATTCGGCCTTCAGTACTCTCCCCGTTCTCATTTCATTTTTCGTTAGAAATCCTGCGATCCTGTCGTACCTCTGAACGTACCCCTTGAAGTCGTGGGTGAGGTAACCGGCGGTGTACTCCGATCCTTTCCCGGTGACGATGGTGTACGAAACCTCCCCGTTGAAAAGGTAAGGCGGTTTCACTAGCTCCTCGACCCCGTGCATCAGTGTGTTCGGCCTCAATCCGCATCCGATGAAGATCACGACTCCGTCTTTCTCGACAAGCTTTCTGAAGGGCGATCTCTCGCCCACCGGAGTCCTGTCTTTTTCGTGTTCGGCCGTTACGACTTGCGCGAGCGGACCGAAGGCGCAGACCGAGTGGGTAGGATGCACGCTCCTGACGACCCCCTCGCTCTTCCTGAAGGCTTCGGGAATGGCCCCGACGTTGGAAGGCGTTCTCTCCAGATCGAAGAGGGGCCTTTCCGGTGTTACGTGCTCGTACGAAAGGGCCGGCATCATGATCGTGATCCCTCTTTTCGCGAGTCTCGCCACGGCCTCAACGACTGCCGCGGGACCGCCATGAACACGGCCCATGGCTGAAAGCGACGAGTGAATCATCGCCACTTTCGCACCGTCGACAAGTCCGGCGATGGCCCGTTCTATCTCGCTTATCTCTTCGAACAACTACACCATCTCCCCATTTTGAGTGTGAAAGGCGAGGCGTGACCTCACTTTCAATTTTCCTTTATATCTCCGGACAGTTTCAGAGCGATTTTGGCCAGAGGCGGGCCGATCAGTTCGAACACAATAACGGCCGACACGATTATGGTCCTCACCTTTTCGGCCAGCTCCGGAGAGCCGGCGTCGAAACTCGCCGCCAATCCCAGGGCAACTCCGGCCTGCGGCAGCAAGGCCAGCCCGAGATACTTTCTCACCGCCGGTTCGCGTCTGGTGGAGACACCGCCTATCCAGGCTCCGAAGATCTTGCCGGCGCTTCTGGCAACCACATACGCGAGACCTACCAGACCGAGTCTGGGCAGCAATTCCAGATTGAGTCCCATTCCGGCGAAGACGAAGAAGATTATCATCAGCGAATAGGAGATCCTGTCTATACCGTTCAAAATAGCCATGTTCCTGCTGGAGAGATTGGTGACAACCGTTCCGAGCACCATGCCTGCAAGCAGGGCCGAATAGCCGAAATACTCAGTTATACCCACAGTTACGAAAAGGACTCCGAGCGTAATTGCCAGAAGACTGTCTTCATCCGTGGCTTTCCTGGCGAGGTACGAAAGCAGGAGCCCGCCGGCGAAACCTATCGCGGCAGATATGCCGAGCGTGGCCAGAGGTTCTAAGAAGAGCCCAGTGTCGATCGCCTTTCCACTCACCATACTCGCGACGGCAATTTGAGAAAAACCGAATATGATGATAGCTATGGCGTCGTCCAGGGCAACAACTGGAAGGAGCGTCCTCGTAAACGGCCCGTTGGCCCTGTACTGCCTCACAATCATGAGAGTCGCGGCCGGGGCGGTGGTCGAGGCGATAGCCCCGAGTATCAACGTGAGTTCCAGTGGCTGACCGAGCAGGCCCGTGAGAGTCAGAATCGTAACCAGCGTAGCTCCGAAGGCCTGTGTGAAGGCGACGATTATGACTCCGCCCCCCATCTTTTTCAGTTCGCGCAAATTCAACGATGTGCCCATAGTGTAGGCTATGAAAGCGAGCGCCGAACTGGACACGGTAGAAAGAATCAGTTCCGTTTCGCTGGACGGTTTGAAAAATAGACCGATGAGCACCCCGGCCAGAACGTAGCCAGTTACGGCAGGTAGTCTGAGCGGTTTCATAGATCTGCCCAGCGCTATTCCAGCCCCTATTACCACTCCGATTATGAGCAGCTGAGTCATTTTCAATCACACCTGGAAGGAACCGCCGAACACGTTCGAAACCGGTACGGTGAAGAGTATCCCGGCTCCGGGTTCGTTTATATCCACGACGGCTCTTATCGCTTCTATGGCTTTTCCGGCCGTTTCATTTTCTATAACGCTGAACAGAGTCTTGTTGAAGGGACGCCTCTCGCCTACCAGAAACTTCAAAGAGGATATTACGGGAAGATCTTTCAGGATACCCGATTCTGCCATCGCCGAGACGCCCGTGCTGTCCAGGATAGTTAGACCCTTCACGCCTGCCTCCAGAAGGCTTTTCACAACTCTGTCAAGCAGATCGACTTTTCCAAGAACAAAAACCAGGAGTTCCACAAACTCCACCTCCGTTCAATTCAGTTTTATTTTAGAAATTCGAGATGTGCGAAGATATTCGATTGATCAGCTCAAGTGTACTATAGAAAAGCATACCGGGTATGACTGAAATGGTAAGCGGTAGTTGAAAATCGAAGCGATCATGGGGAACCTCCGGTTTGATACTTTCAATATCGATATTCTCTTATTTTGTTCAATCGCACAAAGATAAGTTGAGCTATAATACAGCTGTAAGAACAGGCTTTTTCTAACGCACATATCACAAACACGGATTTCGCGGCGAGAGATTTTTCGATGGGGCCGATCGGTTAGTGAGCGATAAAAAAAAGTACTTTTAAATCTGTTGATTTTATGATATGATTTATACACACGAGTAAATAACGGAAAAGAGGTGGCAGTTATGCGGACTCGGTTGATAGCGGTTTTCTCCATTTTATTGCTCTTCTTGACAACGGGCGCCCTTGCATACACCCTTGATGATGCTCAGTCGGTGGCGGACAGAGCTAACACGGTGGTTGAGACGCTGATTGCCAATGCAGAAAAAACCGCGGAAGTCCTAACGGAAAACTACGGCAAGCTCGCCGAGATGTGCAAAGACAACGAATATTTATTGTCTCTTCTGGAGGAAA
>NZ_DAOSEH010000100.1:0-1221 GCF_035363035.1 Mesotoga sp.
CTAGTTTCCATTTCCGTCGATGCTTACAAGTATGACTATCTTACAGCAAACGATGTCTGGAATTCAAACAATTACACCAATCCTAACACGAACCATGCGAACACAATCGTTGGCTACGATGACAATATGAGCAGTCAGTAATAGCTTTTCTTTCAAACTCTTTTCTCAGATGAAAAACAGCGGGGATTTCTCCCCGCTATAAGCTGCAACCTTAGAGTGTTGTAGGTCGCCGTCACTATCAAGATTCTCGTCCATATCGCATTTACAGTACACCCAATTGAAAAATATATGCTTACTGATCACCGCACAAATTCAGCCGAACGGAAACGACTCGCGGAATTCAACATGTTCTTTGGCCACAAAAGGGCACATCTCTGATCATTTCAGGTCTTCTAAAAGAGATTCCACACATTGCGAAACAAGCTTATCACCTGAATAGCAAAGAATCAGTATGGATTCGGCCTCTGTATTGGTCCAGAAAGAATTGATGTAAACATCTCCATTCCCGTCAGGTACCACTTCTTCGGGTATAGGAGTCTGAATATCCGGATCAATATTAGGATATATAAACCTGACTTTTGTTATTCTCAAATCCAGTTTCATAGTGACCTCATATTTACGACCCAGAAATAGATTCTCGAGAATGAATTTGAACTCTTTCGATTTAACTGCATTCACAAATCTGGCTTCGAGTTCTATATCTCTCTCCACGATGAAGCAGAATTCGTTTTCTTCGCTCACAAGAAGCCCATCTTCATACCATCCGATAAACATATAACAGTCATTGGCCAGCGCTGTGACAACTATCTCCTCTCCGAATGTGAAAGAGCCACCGCCAGTCACTAATCCGCCTTCTTCAGGACTCGAAAAAACGTTTACTGTGTACTGATTGGCTCTGAACGTGGCTGTCACTTCTTTATTAGCATTCATTGTAATGCTTGCGGGATTCTGAGACCCTTCAAGATCTCCACTCCAACTATCGAAGCTCCAGCCTTGTGCAGGCTCAGCTGTTAATTCCACTATTTCTCCATGAAGATACTTGTCAAGATCAGGGCTCTTTTGTACGCTTCCGTTACCCAGAACATTTACTTCCAACTCATGGGTTTTCACTGCAAAGTTAGCCACAAGGGATCGATCAGTCGTCAAGATGAAAGAGTATTCTGGATCCAGACTAACCTGAGCTCCATCCTCCGTCCAGTTGACAAATTCATAGCCCTCATT
>NZ_DAOSEH010000100.1:1321-6786 GCF_035363035.1 Mesotoga sp.
ACTTCACCGTGCAGATAAGACGTTTTGTCCGGGCTTTTCACGATAGTGCCCTGACCGATTGTGTTCGTAGTGAGCAAGTAACTCTTCCTGGAAAGAGAGACATCTACCTGTTTGTTGCCATCCACGTTGATATCTCCGGTGATGTCATGGTACCCCTCTTTGCTTACGGTATATGTCTTGTTTCCCGGTGGAACATCCGAAAATACTGCCTTACCGTCAGCATCTGTCATCTTTGCTTGGGAGTTAAAAACTATTGAGGCTCCCTGAACCGCACCCTGAATATCATGAACATTGAAGGTTATGACATACAACGGAGCTGGAAGCACGGTAACATTTACTGTTCCCCGAGCCTTCTTGAACCCGTCTCTGGTAGCCTCGACTGTTATAGAGGTTGTGCCCTGTGCAACAGCGGTGACTAATCCCTCCGAAGAGACAGTCGCGATAGAATCGTTATTAGTTGAAAAAGAAACTTTTGAATCTGCAGGATCGACTGTATAAGCAATAAGAATAGATTCTCCGACAGCTATCTGAAGAGAGTCTGTTTGGATATTCAGTTTTACCACTTTGAGCACACAACCCTGAACCAGCATCATGAGAAGGGAAAATGCCAGGAAAATTCGGATAGCTCTTTTCATATGAATCTGCCCCTTTCCAGCAAAGGATATTTTCGCAGCTCTCCATACAGTATTTTATCATGGCAGTGAAAAGGTTGTTCATATGGAGTTTCAGAGTTGGTAGTAGAAGAAACAGCGGGGATTTCTCCCCGCTGTGAATCAGAACTAACAAAATTAACTGTGCTACTGAAAAGTCGCAGTTATTGTGGCGTCACCAGTGAGCTCGATGCTTATATTTTTGTTCGTCAGAGGATCTGAAGTGGACACACCGCCTTCAAGAGTCCAGGTAACGAATATTCTATCTGGCGTCTGAAAAACGTTGGTTCGCTCAACGGCCTCAAGTGTATGGCTACTACAATAAACCACATCACTTGTTGTTGTTGAGTAACGTATGGCATCAGCAACTCCTCCGTCGAAAACCCTTACTCCATCAAGGCGTATATCTGGGTTTTGAGTTAATGCTGTACCTGAATGACTACGTACGAAAACTACATCATAACTCTTGATCGTGAATCGTGCTTCGATATCGACATCCTCTGTAACTGTGAACGTATACTCTGTGTTCGTGCTTACAAGAGTCTCGTCCACGAACCATCCGTCGAAGTTGTAGCAGCTGTCCGGTGTGGCGGTAACAGTCAACTCTGTTCCACAGGCATAATTTCCACTGAGGTCGGTTACCGAACCACCAGCCGTAGGATCGCTGGATATCGTTACATCGAAGTACAGAAGTTCAAAAACGGCCTTGATGGTGGCATTCCCGACGATAGTGTAATATAGAGGATTATCAGAACTTGTCGAGTTGCCGCTTGGATCGCTGATCTGCCATTCCACGAATTCCCAGCATGGCGACGCTTCGGCTGTCAGTTCGACTATTGTACCTTTCTCAATATTGGCTCCGCCATTACCGGCCCAACCTTCACCTTCCCAGGTAACATCCAGATTGAAGAACCCTTCGAAAGAAACCGTGGCCGTAGCCTCGTTGCAGCATACATCCTGAACTGCGATCCAGGCTGTTCCAGGAGCTTCGGGATCATCCAGGAACCAGTAAAGCGTGTTCTTCCACTTTTTACTTATGTACTGGTCTGTGAACTCGTCCGGCACGAAGAAGTCTCCGGCCTGAAGGTCAAAGTCAAACGAATCAGTTTCAGACTCAGTGACCGTGGCTTCCAGACTTCCCTGGCTTACCCAGATAGATGCTATGTTGAAGCAGTTGTCCGTCGCTTCCCAGCTTAATTCCAGGTAAGGATCTTCGTTTATATCGTATTTCACATCTCCAAACGAGAAGTCGCTTATCACCGGCGGTTTTGTGTCTATGTCACCTATTACGACTGCTGCTTCGACCTTGTTGCCGGCTGCGTCCCAGGCCGTGAATGTGGCCACCAGTGTCGTTCCGCAATCGATTTCTCCAAAGCACCATGTTACCGTACCGCTTATGGGCAGCGAACAATCACACGGTACGGAGATTTGCTTCTTCGCTTGTCCGTCGATTGTTCCGATATTAGCTTCTATCGTTCCTACCCACCATTCAATGCAGTTATCGTTGCATACCAGACAGTCTTCGCTTGTTATCTCCCAGGTGAGCGTTACACATTCGGCTTCACATGGCTCGTATGGTTCAACCTCAAGTGAAACGTCCGGGGCCAGTGTGTCTATCTTGATCTCTGTCCCGTCGGATGTCTCTCCACATGCATCCCATGCCGTGAAGGTTATTTCCGCCATCTGGCAGTCAAGTCCGGATATGTTCCATCTCCAGTTAGAATTACCCTGGCCATCCTCATCGTTCTTCCATGGAGCTTTGGGCTTCTGTCCGTAAGATACCCACTGCATGTTGGTTACATTCGGATCGGGGTCTACGTCTTCCCAGTGTTCAATAAATCCGGCTGTCACTTCTATCACGAAGTCTTCAGGGCATCCATCGGTTGCTTCCCATGTGAGAAGTGTGGTCGGCGAGTTGTACACGACGTCGCACAATTTCTCCAGATCCGGCACCGGTTCCATGTCGAATTCCCAGGATAGGATCTTGGGCCTTACGTTGTCTATGTTGTAGGTCGCCGTCGCTACCGTCTCGTTTTCACAGCTGTCGATAGCGATTATTGTGAGCGTTATATCCACACAATCAAGATCCTCGAATGTCCATGTCGCATTTCCAGTAGGCCCGACAAGTACCCCGCCATTTCCATCCAATACCTGCGTGTAAACCAAAGGCGTCGCGTCTAGCGTCGTTCCATAGCTAACCTCGAGAATTACTTTTTCGATGCAGTTGTCTGTTACGTCCCAGTTGAATGTCGTGAATGTAGCGCAGTGATCCGGTTCGAGTATGTCCAGCTCTATCGAAGGCGCCATGTTGTCAACAAGAACCGTCGCTTCTTTCGTCGTTGTGTGTCCGCAATAGTCAACTGCGGTTATCGTGTAGGTGAGTACTTCACAGTCTATCTCCGGCAGTTTCCACAGTACTTCTCCGGACCGGCAGTCGCTTTCGCATATCCACGTGAAGCAATCAATTCCACGGTCGAGACAGCCCTTGGATACGTTTATCATCACGTAATCGAGACAGTTCTCTTCAACTCCGTAGTAGATTTCGACTGATCTGCCAGTTACGCATTCTTCTTCGTCCACTCCAAAAGCTACTATTACCGGCGCCAGGTTGTCCACTGATATGGAATCGGTGTAGTATCCTTCGTTCCCGCAAGCGTCGGTCGCATTGACTGTCACTACAAGTTCGCAGCAGTCAACGGGATCCCAGGTCAGTGTCGCCGTGCCGCTCAGTCCGTCTTCACTGAGTTCGTAATCAACCTTCGGACCACAATAGCCGGTCTCGGTGAATGTGTCATCAAAGACGCATCTGAAGTGGGCTTCG
The DNA here is from genome assembly GCF_035363035.1 of Mesotoga sp. Lineage (NCBI taxonomy): Bacteria > Thermotogati > Thermotogota > Thermotogae > Kosmotogales > Kosmotogaceae > Mesotoga > Mesotoga sp. The sequence continues at coordinate 4,793 of NZ_DAOSEH010000100.1, forward strand.
ATTCCGGTGAAGGTCGCTTCCTGGCAATCGGATATCGTCCAGCTGAATACCAGCGAGGTCGCTGTCGGGCTGCAGATATCTTCTCCAAGATCGAATTCAACCACAGGAGCCACGTTGTCCACAAAGAAGGTCTCTGTCCAGGTCGTTGTGTTCCCGCAGTCGTCTTCTCCGGTTATCGTTATTGTGATGTCTTCACATTCGATATTGGGGAATCTCCATTCCCAGTAACCATAATCTTCGGAACCCAGTCCCTCGACGAACTGTCCCTTGTTAACCCAAATGTCTCCAATTTCTTCATAGTGGAATAGGTTTCCGTGGGTTACGGCTATTGTGGTTCCATAGAAGCAGTTGTCGTCAAAGTCCCAGGTCACTTTAGTGGACGCTTTGTTGCATTCAACATCTACGTGTTCCCCGTCAAGGTCTTCCGGAGGGACATTGTCAATGTCGAAAATGTAGCACAGTTCGTAGAAGAGTTCGCATTCTCCACAATCTTCCGCCCATACTTTGACCGTTACGCACATCTCTTCACAGTCCTGACCCGGGAAGTTGTATGTTACCGTGGCCTCGCCCGTCGTCAGTAGTTCGGCTTCTTTCGCGAATCTCTCATCTACAGTTCCCCAGCAGGCGTATAGCTCTACCTTCGTTACGTTAAGTATGTCGAAGTAGTTGATCTTCACCGGGAAGGTCAGTGTCGTAGCGTCGCACGGCACTTCTTCTGGATCGAATCCTATGAAGATTACATCGTCATTTGTTAGTCCGTTTATGTCTTCTATCACAAGTGGCCATTCGTCAGTGTTCCCACAGTAGTCTTTTACTACCGCCGTCAATGTCGCGTCAGCGCAGGCTACTGTTCCGAATTCCCACCAGAAGGTGATTATATATTCGCATTCTCCCGGTATAAGTTCCTTGCTTACAAACTCCGGTACTGTTTCGAATGGACCCTCTACAAGTATGTCGAAATATACAGGGTCCGGGTTGCAGCAAGTCTTTATGTACAGATATGTCCCAGTGTCGTCGCAATCGAATTCTTCGTACCAGAAGTTTAGAATTTCGATTGCTCCTTCACTGTTGAGTACATATATACCTTCTGCGTAGTTCTTTGTCACAGATTTCGTAACGTTTGTTGCCTTTATCGCCAGCGGCTTGAAGGTGTTCAGTGATACCATCGGAGCTGTGAACGACGCCGTGTAAATGTCGCCGTTCTTTTCGGCTACCACTGTTTCGCCTTCAAATGTTATCTCCACTACTTCTGCGTTCTGCACTTCTACCGTTATTTCGAAGCCCGTGCCTTCACACACCGGATCGGGTTCGTAGCTGTAACCCACAATGTATGGAGAGGATTCCTCGACAAAGTTTGCCGTAATCGCTTTGTCATCATCCATCACGATTGTCTCTTCAGGGTCGGAGCTTTCCAGGTCTCCCGTCCAGCCACCAAAGTACCAGCCGGTTCCCGCCAGCGCTGTCAGCGAGACTTCCGTCCCCTCTTCATACAGCAGCTCTTCAGGATCGACTGTTACTTCACCGTCTCCAACTACCGTCAGGTCAAGGATATACAGCGACTTCCCGTTGAGTATGTTGAAGAAACCGCCTTCACAGATTGCAAGCGCGTAGTTCGGGAGTCCGAGCATATCCAGCGTGTCCTGTGTCAGGTCATACTTCGGATTGTTTGGATATGTTGCGAAGTCCCAGATCCACGCATCTTCTCCCGATTGAATTACAACATAAGAATCGTTCACAAGTATTACTTCAATGAGCAGCTCGACCTTCTCTGCGAATGTCATGTTCTCAAGGCATTCGAGAGAGTAGAAGATAAGATCTCCGTCTATGAGTACATAGATTCCCGTCTTGTCTTCCACTGCTGCCATGTCGAATGTTGACTTTGTTTCTTCAAGCGTAACTGTCTTCTTTAGAAGCTCCACACCCCTGGAGTCTCTAACTAAGAGTGTCACTTCGCCTGTCCCAATGTTCGCGAAGAATCTTGATTCGGCCTTGCC
>NZ_DAOSEH010000101.1:0-6760 GCF_035363035.1 Mesotoga sp.
ATGTCAGATGGAAGTTCGGCATCCCTCCTGCGGGAAATGCCAACTACGCCTGGATACAGCATTTCATAAGCCATCTCGCACCAAACGGAATCGCCGGTTTCGTAATGGCTAACGGCTCGCTCTCTTCAAATCAATCAGGAGAAGGCGATATAAGAAAAAACATAATCGAAGCAGATCTCGTCGACTGCATAGTGGCCCTCCCCGGTCAACTTTTCTACAACACGATGATCCCCGTTTGCCTCTGGTTCGTCTCCCGGGACAGACAGAACAACAAGTTCAGAGATAGAAGGGGAGAAACGCTCTTCATGGACGCAAGAAAGCTCGGCGAAATGATAGATCGTAAACATAAAACGTTGACGGAAGAGGATATAAAGAAAATCGCGGACACCTATCACACCTGGCGCGGGGAGATGGCTTCTATGGAAACCGGGCAAACGCTTCTTGCCGCCGAGCAATCGACGATAGAGAACTACCTGAAGGAATCGGGCGAGAGAGAAGAGCCTGAAGGTTACGAAGATATTCCCGGCTTCTGTAAAACGGCAACGATTGATGAGATAAGAAAGAATGGCTATATCCTGACCCCTGGCCGCTACGTAGGCATGGAAGAGATTGAGGACGACGGCATTCCGTTTGAGGAAAAGATGGCCGAACTTTCAGCCACCCTCTACGAGCAGTTCGCCGAAGCTGCCCGGCTCGAAGCCGCTATCAAAAGGAATTTAGAGGTTTTGGGCTATGGCCAATAACCAGGAAGGCTTCAACTTCAGCACCCTGGTCACTGCTATTCACCAGGTAGACGAAAACATGGCTGCGCAGGCCGGGCGGGCGGTCAATGTCAGCCTGACCCTTCGAAACTGGATGATCGGCGCCTATATTGACAAATATGAACTTAACGGTTCGGACCGGGCGGATTACGGTGACAAGCTCCTTTCGGAACTGGCAAAGCGGCTGACAGGCATCAATGTGAGTAATTGCAATCGCCGCCAGCTCTATCGTTACCTACGTTTTTACCGGCTTTATCCTCAAATTGTGGGGACACTGTCCGCACAATTGAAAACCATGCTGCCTGCGGACTTACATGGAATTGAAAAAGTGGGGACACCGTCCCCACAATTGAGAATCCCACCGGAAAAACTCGTATATCGGCTTTCATACAGCCATCTGGAATTGATCGTGGATCTAGACGATCCTCTCAAACGGACCTTTTACGAGATCGAGTGCATCCGGGGAAACTGGTCGGTGCGGGAGCTCAAACGGCAGATCGGCAGCCTCTACTATGAGCGTTCCGGGTTATCGGAAAACAAAGAAAAACTGGCAGAACTGGTCCAATCAGGGACGGAAAAGAGCGAACCGAAACTGCCTGTCCGCGATCCCTATGTTTTCGAGTTTCTAGGGATAAAGTCCTGTGAGGCCATGAGGGAGTCCGATCTGGAGGATCAGCTCCTGAATAAACTACAGGATTTCCTTTTGGAGCTTGGCCACGGATTCTGCTTTGAAGCCCGCCAGAAGCGGATCCTGATCGGTGATACACACGGTTTCGTTGACCTGGTTTTCTACCACCGCATCCTTAAATGCCATGTGCTGGTGGAGTTGAAGGTCGAGTCCTTTAGCCACGAAAACCTCGGACAGCTCAACACCTATGTGAGCTGGTACCGGAAAAACATGATGGCCGACGGAGACAAGTCGCCAGTGGGCATTCTGCTCTGCACGCAAAAAGACCATGCCCTGGTGGAATACGCCCTGGCAGGTATGGACAACCACCTGTTCGTCTCCAAGTACCAGCTCGAACTGCCCCGCAAAGAAGAAATACAGAAATTTCTGGAAGAGAAGATGCGGGAGGTGGGGGAATGAAGAGAGAAGACACGCTCTGTGAGCAGTTAGCCGATGCCGACCGGCTCGAAGCGACTATCAAAAAGAACCTGGAGGTTTTGGGCTATGGGGAGTGAGTGGCGCATTGGAACGCTTCGCGATGCCCTTGGCGAAAAGGGATATATTCGTGGCCCTTTTGGTTCGGCATTACGACGACCAGAATTGAAGACAAACGGGATTCCTGTCTATGAACAGCAGCACGCGATCACCGGAACAAGAGAATTTCGGTTCTACATTGACGAACAAAAATATCAGTCAATGAAGCGATTTGCTGTTCAGCCAGATGATCTGATCGTCAGTTGCTCAGGCACATTAGCCAGGGTCTCTATGATTTGTAGCGATGATCCGATCGGGATAATCAGCCAAGCCCTGCTTATTCTGCGACCGGACAAAACGGTAGTCTGGCCCAAATATTTATACTACTTTATGTCATCGAAGCGTGGTTACGACTCTCTCACGGGAGTCTCGACGGGAAGTGTACAGGTCAACATCGCAAGGCGCTCGATCATCGAGAAAACGGAGTTGCCGCTACCCCCTCTCCCAGAACAACACGCCATAGCCCATATCCTCGGGTCTCTGGACGACAAGATCGAATTGAACCGCCGGATGAACCAGACGCTGCAGGCGATGGCCCGGGCCATCTTCAAGCACTGGTTTATAGACTTCGAATTCCCCAATGAGAACGGCGAGTCTTACAAATCCTCCGGCGGCGAAATGATCGACTCTCCCCTCGGCCCTATTCCTGTGGGTTGGCGTGTAGGCTTTATTAACGATATTGAATTCGAAATTGTACCAGGTGATTGGGGAAAGGGTGAACTGAGTGAACGTTATTCGTCTCCAGTTCGTTGCATAAGAGGTGCTGACATTCGCGAAATATCTTCAGGTGGCATCGGGAATCCTCCTTTGAGGTATATAAAACCTTTAAGTGCTGAAGTAAAAAGTCTGAGAGATACAGACGTCGTTGTTGAGATCTCCGGCGGGAGTCCAACTCAGCAAACTGGAAGAGCAATGAGAATAATCGAACCTATAACTAAGAAGTTCGCCGAGAACCTTATCTGCTCAAATTTCTGCAAGCTTCTAAGATTCAGGAACATTGAAGACTCTGAATTCACCTACTTTCTTCTCGACAATCTATACAGAAGAGAAATTATGTTCCAATATGAGAATGGAACTACTGGAATAAAAAACCTTGATTTCAAGAATCTGTTTTCTACCGAGCAGGTCGTAATTCCTAACAGGAAAGTGTTGCAACAGTTTGCTGGATATTCTAGGCAAATCGATAGCATGATTCAACTGAATGGTATTCAGAACATGATGCTTTCTCGAATACGAGACTCTCTTCTCCCGAAACTGATGTCAGGGGAAATCAGAGTTCCTGTTTCTGATAAAGAAGTCGATCAATTCTAGAGGCGGAAAGTCATTCACCGATGTGAGAAGCGGCAATTGCGAAAGATATGGGGTGATTCCAGTGCCAAAGGCAATGATTGAATCGGAAATTGAAGAGATAGCTCTGGATATCCTGACGGAGATCGGGTATGAAAGGCTCTACGGGCCGGATATTTCACCAGACGCTCATTTTCCCGAACGTAGCACATACAGGGATGTCGTTCTAATCGAGCGCCTCCGCAGATCTCTGGCCAGAGTCAATCCCCACATACCCCTGGACGGCATAGATAAAGCCGTGAGAAGGATTGTTGCACAAGAGAGTCCGGATATCGTCGAGAACAACAAGAGCTTTCACAAATATTTGACTGATGGCGTGGATGTCGAATACCGCAGAAAGGACGGAAAGACCACTTGGGACAAGGTCTGGCTTTTCGATTTCGAAGATCCACTGAACAACGAATTCCTCGCCGTAAACCAGTACACGGTAATGGGCCTGAAGGAGCGAAGGCCGGACATCGTTCTCTTCGTCAACGGGCTTCCGATAGTCGTTATCGAGCTGAAGAACCTCGCAGACGAGAACGCCTCGATCTGGTCGGCCTTTAACCAACTGGAGACCTACAAGTCTCAGATTCCCTACCTCTTCAGATTCAATGAAGCGCTGATTATCTCCGACGGAATAGAAGCAAGGGCCGGCACATTGACATCTGACAGAGAACGTTTCATGCCCTGGAAGACGATTGACGGGAAAGAGGTTATCGAGCTGAGTCCCGAGCTTCAGAAAATAGAGGAGTTACAAAAGTACAGGCTGGATAACGGACCGGTGTTCTCTCTAAACGAAGAGACAGCCGTGGTCGAAGAAATCGAGCTCAAACCATGGATCTCGAAGGATATACCCGTCCAGAAGCGCCCGCAGATGGAGGTCCTCCTCAAGGGAATGCTGAACAAAAGGGTCCTTCTCGATCTTATCAGGCACTTCATCGTTTTCGAGACTTCTGATCACAGAACTCTGAAGAAAATGGCGGCATATCATCAGTATCATGCCGTGAACAAGGCGGTGGAATCTACCCTGAAGGCAACCTCTCCGATCGGGGACAGGCGATGCGGAGTCATCTGGCATACTCAGGGCAGCGGCAAGAGTCTTTCGATGGTTTTCTATACCGGGAAATTAGTTCTTCAGATGGATAACCCAACCATAGTATTGATCACAGACAGGAACGATCTGGACGATCAGCTTTTCAATACATTTTCGGGAGGGGTCGAGCTTCTGCGACAGACCCCGGTGCAGGCAGAATCTAGGGAAGACCTCAAGGAGAAGCTCAAAGTAGCCTCGGGAGGAATTGTCTTCACCACAGTGCAGAAATTCCTGCCCGACACCAGGAACGAGTCATACCCGTTGCTTTCAGATAGGAGCAATATAGTGGTGATTGCAGATGAAGCGCACAGGAGCCAGTATGACTTCATCGATGGATTTGCTAGGCACATGAGAGACGCCCTTCCAAACGCTTCATTCATAGGTTTCACGGGAACTCCTATAAGCCTCTCTGACAGGGACACGAGAAACGTGTTCGGGGACTACATCGATGTTTACGATATAGAGCAGTCCGTAAAGGACGGAGCGACAGTGAAGATCTACTACGAAAGCAGGATCGCAAAGCTCGATCTAGATGAAAACGAGATGCCTCACATAGACAGGGATATCGAGGAGGTTACTGAAGGTAAAGAGCAGTCTGAGAAAGAGAGATTGAAATCGAAATGGGCCGCTCTGGAGGCCGTGGCCGGAACTGAGAAGAGGCTTGGAAGAATCGCGGCCGATCTAGTCGATCATTTCGAGAAGAGACAGGAAGTCAATATAGGAAAGGGAATGATCGTCTGCATGAGCAGGCGGATCTGTGTCGATCTCTACAATGAGATAATCAAGTTGAGGCCACACTGGCACAGCGAAGACGATAAGAAGGGCGCGATCAAGATCGTCATGTCAGGTTCTGCCAGCGACGATCCTGGCTGGCAGCAGCATATAAGAACGAGAAAGCAACGAGAAGAGATTTCCAAGCGTTTCAAGGATCCGGAGGACCCCCTTCAGCTGGTAATCGTCAGGGATATGTGGCTGACCGGCTTCGACGTTCCATGTCTCCATACGATGTATATCGACAAGCCGATGCACGGGCATACCCTGATGCAGGCCATCGCAAGGGTCAATAGAGTCTTCAGAGATAAGCCGGGTGGACTCGTCGTCGATTATATCGGAATAGCGGAGGATCTGAGAGAGGCTCTTGCAGACTATACGGGAAGTGGTGGGAAGGGAAAAATCAAAGTCGATCAGAGTGAAGCCGTTGCCGTGTTGCTCGAGAAATTCGATGTTCTCACCGCCATGTTCTATAGATTCGACTACAAGGGATTCTTTTCGATCGACAAAAGTGAAAAGCTAGCGTTCGTCATGTGGACGGCCGATCACATACTCGGACTGGAGAACGGAAAAGAAAGGTTCGTCAAGTATGTGACAGAGCTCTCGAAGGCTTTCGCGCTGGCCGTTCCAGCACAGGAAGCTGTGGCGATCACGGACGATGTCGCCTTTTTCCAGATGGTCAGGGCATCGATACTCAAGAAATCTCCGGAGAATGGCACGAAACCGATAGACTACAACGCCGCGATAAAACAGATCGTCTCTAGGGCGATTGTCTCCGAAGGGGTCGTGGACCTGTTTCAATCAATCGGGGTCGAGAAACCGGAGATCTCGATACTCTCAGAGAAGTTTCTAGCTCAGTTGAGAGAGATTCCCCAGAAGAATCTGGCGGTGGAAATGCTGAAGAAGCTACTAAACGATGAGATCAAAAACTTCTCGAGAACTAACCTTATACAGTCTCGCGCTTTTTCCGAGATGCTTAGGAAAAGCATCATCAAATACAAGAACAGGCAACTTGAAACGGCCAGGATCATCGAGGAATTGATAGAATTGGCCAAGATGATGCAACAGGCTCGAAAACGTGGCGAAGAGCTTGGACTAACCGACGACGAACTGGCCTTTTACGATGCGCTGTCTGAGAACAAAAGCGCAGTCGATATCATGGGAGACGAAAAGCTCAAAGTTATAGCGGTGAAGCTCTTAGATACAATGAGGAAGAGCATATCCATCGACTGGACCCTTAGAGAAAACGTCAAAGCAAGACTGAGAACCCAGATCAAGCGAATTCTCAAAAAGTTCGGTTACCCACCCGATCTGCAACAGCAGGCAGTCAAAACGGTGCTCGAACAGGCCGAATACATCTGCCGCGACTGGACAGGGAATGAGTGATCAACTGATAGCAGTGACCAATGCGGTTTTCTTGACGAAAAAGATGTTCGGTAGAAAGGAGGGCGGAATAATCCGGAATAATCGGTAATCTACAACAGACTCCTTTTTTCCATACTCATACTCACAATCTCTGAGAAGGCAAAGACAGGATGCAGATGGAGGGCCACGTAAACAGGGTCAGACTCCTGTTCTTTCGGATCTGGAAGAGAAAGATATCTT
>NZ_DAOSEH010000102.1:0-6631 GCF_035363035.1 Mesotoga sp.
TAGCCTAAGTGTTTCGGACACTGTTACCGGCAAATGTATAGGCACCGTAGGATGCCCTCCCAAGTCTTACGCTCTGCGGTTAGTGGTTAAACAGTTCTGATGGGTAGGAACAGTGCTGCTAACGAGAAACTGTCGGATAACATTGGCGATGGGAGAATTACTCCGTAAGGAGGCGGACTATATGTTAGTCTGCATTGTTGTAAGAAAACTAAAACTTGTAGAAAGATCATCATCATTATTATGTGAAAGGAGGGAGGCGTCATTCCTCACCGGGCTGAAGCCCTGTGTCTCCTGACGCTGCTTAGATGAAAGTGATTTACATAGGGAACCCCTTATTACGCCTCGTTTCCAAAAAAATCGAGGTTTTCGACGAAAAACTGAGGGAGTTCGTCGAGGAACTGAGCAAGGCGATGTACGTCGAAGACGGCGTAGGCCTGGCCGCTCCGCAGGTCGGCGTTTCGAAAAGGATCTTCGTCTATGACGCGGGCGAAGGGATCAGAGTGGTTATCAACCCCGAGTTCCTCTGGAAGAGCGAAGAGACAGTGCAGATGGAGGAGGGCTGCCTGAGCATTCCCGGCATCTACGCCGATCTCTTCAGACCCTCGAGTGTCAAGCTCCGCTATCAGGACGTAGAGGGTAACTTCCACGAGGAAGAACTCTCCGAGTACGCCGCGCGCATAGTCCAGCACGAGGCCGATCACCTCGAGGGCGTTCTCTTCGTAGATCACCTCTCGTCCGCCAAAAGGGCCCTTTTAAAATCCAAACTGAATCAGATAATGAGGGAGAAAGTCTAGTCCCATGAGAATAGTCTTCATGGGAACACCGGATTTCGCGGCCTCCCATCTGGAAGCGCTGCTGGAAAGCAACTACAACGTAGTGGGAGTCTTTTCACAGCCCGACAGACCCAAAGGCCGCGGCCGGAAGTTGACGCCCACCCCGGTTAAGCTGGTATCTCTCAAATACGGTATTCCCGTCTTCCAGCCCGATTCAGTCAACACCGGAGACGGGTTCGATACTCTGTGCAAGCTCTCGCCCGACGTTATAATGACGGTAGCCTACGGAAAGCTCTTGAAAAAAAGAGTGATCGAGCTCCCCTCACTTGGATGTTATAACGTTCACGCGTCGCTGCTTCCAAGGTACAGGGGCGCCGCTCCGATTCAGCGGACGCTGGAAAACGGCGAGACCGAGACCGGGATCACGATTTTCAAAATAGACGAGGGCATGGACAGCGGCCCGATCGCCGTGGCCGAATCGATAGAGATAGAGATGTCCGACAGTTTCGGTACGCTCTTTGAAAAGCTCCAGACTCTCGGGAGGAAAATGCTTCTGAACTTCGCCGCTTCTCTCGATAACCGCAACCCTTTCCTGACACCGCAGAGCGACGAAGAGGCCTCTTTTGCCCCGAAGATACTTCCCGACGATCTTCTGTTGAAAGATTTCTCCAGCGCCACGCGTGTCTTTAACAAAATCAGGGCCTTCGACCCCGCTCCCGGAGTCAGGACCTCTCTGGGAGGAGAAATCGTCAAACTCTTCGGCGCCAGGCCGGGAGCGGAGGAAACGATCGGAATCGACGGAGAGATTGTCGAGATAGATGACTCTGGAATGGTTGTAAGCTGCGGGTCGGGAAGTGTTATCATATCGTTAGTGCAGTTTTCCGGCAAGAAAAAGATGCATCCCGTTGATGCTTTGAGTGGAAGACTGCTCGGAAAAGGTATGGTTTTGGGGGGATGAACTTTGCCGAGAGTCGTCAGGCTCTTTCAGATCAAAAACCTCGTTAAAGAGGATGAAGCCGACAGGATAGCGAAGAAGCTCCGTTCGCTGGACGGAGTCGTGCACGTGCAGGTAGATGTGAACAGCGGTGTTCTCGAGATCGAATACGAGAACGCGATTATCGATCGTTACGTAATCAGAGAAGAACTTCTCAAGATAGGTTTCGAGATGCTCATATGATCTTTATCCGCGTTGTGGCTTCTTGACAAAGGAATCCGGTCAAGTTATAATTTTTCTCGTGAAGTTGCCGAGGTGGTGGAATTGGCAGACACGCATGGTTGAGGTCCATGTGGGCGTTTAGCCTATGCGGGTTCAAGTCCCGCCCTCGGCACCACCGAACCGGGTTTAGGCCCGGTTTTTCTTTTCGGTTTTCGGAGAGGTGCATTTTGGAGGATATCCTGCTAGGAAAGGTTTTCAGGAGAGATTCTAGAAAAAGGGTATCGCTGAGACACATGGACCAGGAAAAGCCCTTCGTCTCGCTCGATATCGAAGAGCTCGACGGATACATGAAGGGTCTGGGAAACGGCTGCCTCTTTATTCCCGATTTGGCCGATGCTGAAAAGCTCACAGAGTATTCGGTAGATGAGAGGTTCCTGAAGAACTTCCTCGCCGCGGCGACCGCAGAGGACATTCAAGACCGTATAAGAGAGTACTCGGAGATACTCAAAAAACTCCCCAAAGGTCTGACCTCAATCCTCGTAAGACTCCCCGGCAGAGAAGGGCTGAGGAACTTCCTCCAGAAGTTTTTGAAGATGAGCAAGGTGGTCGAGCCCTGGGAGGATTCCATCTCATCCTCTCTGGAACTGGTCGAACGGAGGGAGATGAAGACCCAGAGGATAGATATCCAGAAGGCCATCCGTCTGGTCTTCAGCGAAGGCGGTCTCCTGCAGGATCTCCTGCCCGAATACGAATACCGGCAGGAGCAATTCATGGCGAGTCTCGAGATAGCCGAATCGATAGTGAATGAAAACGGTATCATGATCGAGGCCGGAACCGGCACCGGCAAGAGCATGGCCTACCTGGCCCCGATCGCTTATGCTTGCGTATCCACCACAAATCAGGCCGTCGTCGCGACAAGGACCAGGGTCTTGCAAGATCAGCTAGTAAAGAAAGATCTTCCGGTAATAAAACAACTACCGAACCTCAAAGACCTCAGATCGGTCTCCCTCAAGGGAAGGGAAAGATACCTCTGCCTGCGCAAACTTTACGAGAACCTCCGAATCGTTTCGAACGGCATGTTAGCGCGCGACACCGCCTGGGAGATCTTTGGCGTTATTCTCTGGTCCATTCTCACTCCCGACGGAGATCTCGACTCGCTAGCGCTCGAAGACGACACAAGGATGACTCTGGCAGGAAACAGATTCGATTGTACAAGAAGATTATGCCCGCTGTACGATGCCTGCCCTTATTATGTAGCCCGCGATAACGCCAGGAACGCCGATATAGTCGTCACCAACCACTCTCTACTCTTCAGCGAGGCGAACCTCAGGATCATGGACGGGGAGGAAGAGGATTTCGAAGCACTCGGTACCCTCCTGCCGTCCTTCAGATACCTAGTCGTGGACGAGGCTCACGAGGTGGAGAACTCGCTGACCCAGGCCATGAGTTTCACACTTGATCCTGCCGAGGTAGTCTCTTCGCTCAAGAAGGTCATCAAATCCGTGAGAAGCTGTTTCGGTTTTCTAAAGCGACACTTCGACGAGGAGTTTCTCAGAAAACTCTGGGCAAAAATGAACACGGCGACCGAAGAGCTGGAAGGCATAATGCGGGAACTGGTCGAACGCGGTAGAACACTTTCGAGTGGAGAGAAGAGGGCTTTCACGAAAGAGACACTTCCGGAACTGGTGGAAATTCTCTTTAAGATGGCCGACAGACTCCAGATACACATCGCTGTTTCCGGTCAGACGATACAGATGCTCGAGGATGTTCGGGAACAGAGCGAGGGAAAGGGGGAAGAGCTCTCCATAATCCTGAAGGCGTTGCATGCCGAGCTGCGCGAGTGGGCCAGACAGATCGCCGGCATAACGGCGATGGAGAGCTCGAAAGTCGTCTATATACACAAACAGGAGAGATTGAACGGAAACGGATTGAAGATAACCTCCTCGCCCGTTCAAAACGACAGGATCATGTCCAGCGTTTTTCCAAATGTGAAAGTCAAGATCTTCATCTCGGCGACCTTGTGGGTTTACAGCAAGGGCAGCGACGGATTCAACTACGCAAGGCGCGTGATAGGCGCCAGGGAGGATTATCCGGCCATAAGGCTCGGCACATCCTTCGACTACACCCAGCAGTTGAAATTCTTCGTGCCCTCGGACATGCCCGATTACAGGCCAAACTCTCTATCTTATCTGGAAAGCGCCTCCCGGTTCATCGAGACTGCCTTGAGCATAGTGGACGGGGGATCTCTCGTACTGTTCACCTCTTACGACGATATGAAGACAACGGCCGGGAGGATCGAAAAAAACCTGGAAGGGATAACAGTCAACGTTCAGGAGAGAAACGACAGCCCGGCCATCCTGCTGGCCGAGCATATAAATTCGAAGAGATCGGTCATCTTCGGCACCAGGGCCTTCTGGGAAGGGATCGACCTCCCCGGTGAGCAGCTCAAGTTGCTCATCGTCTACAAACTCCCGTTCGAAAGGCCGGATGAACCTCTGATAGAGGCGAGGATAAAGCATTACGGAACCCGCAACCCTTCGGAGGGCATGAACAAATACTACTACCCGAAGATGATAACGGCCTTCAGACAGGGGATCGGAAGACTCATAAGATCTAGAAGGGATCACGGGGTGGTGATAGTGCTCGACGCGAGAATGGTCGATCCCAACAGACCCTACTCGAAGAAGCTCCGGGCGTCCATGACGCCGGGCATAGAGATCCAGAGCGTCAGGAGTAACCAGATTTTTACCCGGCTGAGAAGTTTGAAAAAGGAAGGGTGGCTTTGAAGATTTCGAGGGTGATTTCGCACTTTTTCCCGAACAGGTGTGAGGCCTGCGACTGCGAGATCGAAGTAGACGCCGTTCTCTGTAGCGAGTGCGGAAAGCTGATAAAAGGGCCGATCATGGCTCCTTTTGAGCTCGCGCATATAGACAGGGCCTACTCTTACTGGAGTTACGATACCCCGCTCAGAGAAATGATTCACGCCTACAAATTCGGCGACAGGCCGAAAATGGCCGGCCTCTTCTCGAAAATGCTCCTTGAAATGTTCCTGGCCTTTGGAGGGGGCGTAGATACGGTCGTACCCGTTCCTACAACTGCGGAAGCCTTCAGAAAGAGGGGCTTCGACACCAACCACCTCATACTGAAAAAACTCTCCGGAGACCTGGATGTGAAGATCGAAGACGTTCTTGTGGCGACGGGTAAGAGCTCGCCACAATCGCGTCTCAAACTGGCCGACAGACATGGAAACGTAGAGGGCAAGTTCCGTGTCAAAAGGGAGCTTTCGACCGGGAAAATAATACTCTTCGACGACGTCGTAACGACTGGTGCAACCGTTGGGCAATGTGCTAGAGTCTTAAGAGAGAAAGGCGTTAAAGAAATCACGCTCTTCTCGATCGCGAAAGCAAAAAAATAGGGCCTTGAAGGCCCCTGGCTGGGAGAGGAGGACTCGAACCTCCATCGGCGGATCCAGAGTCCGCTGTCCTACCAATTGGACGATCTCCCAAGACAGTAAAGATTATAAAGCACAAGATAATTGGTGTCAAGCGATCTGGAGGCCTTCTGATGAATATAGCGATGTTCAGTGACACTTACGCGCCGCAGGTCAACGGTGTGGTGACGATGATAAAGATGCTCGAAGAGAATCTCCAGAAAAGGGGGCACAACGTCTATATCTTCACGGTCGATCACCCGAAGGCCACGAGTCAGGAAAATGTGTATCGGGTACCCTCTCTGAGGTTTCCCTGGGAAAAACAGCATCGAATCGGTCTTCCAACGAACTACCGGGAATTGATTCAGATCATATCTAACCTAAAGATCGATCTAATACACTCCCACACCTCGATAATAGTCGGGTATCTGGCCAACCTAGTCACCTCGAAACTCGGCCTGCCCGGTGTCACGACTTACCACACCATGATGGAGGAGTACGTTCACTACATCCCCTTCATGGAACCCATTCTGAGGGTATATATAAGAAAGCAGGACAAACGCTTCTGCGACAGGAACAGGGCGGTGATAGCCCCTTCAATAAAAATCAAGAAACTTCTTGAGACGTACGGTGTCACCTCGCATATAGAGGTAATTCCAAACGGAGTGGATCTCACACCCTTCAAAAGAGAGATATCAGAAGAAGAGCGGAGAAATTTTAGAAACCGGTACAACATCGGCGAGGAGGATCCGGTGATGATCTTCGTCGGCAGAATGGGCGGCGAGAAGAGCATAGACAAACTTATCGAAAACTTCGCCCGTGTCAACGGGGAGATTCCCAACTCCCACCTGCTGCTCGTGGGCGACGGTCCGCTTAGAACACAGCTGAAAGAGCTTTCGGTCGAGCTGGGTGTGGGAAGTAACCTGCATTTCACGGGATTCCTCAAATGGCCCGCCGAGATCTCTCTGGCCTACAAGAGCAGCGACCTCTTCATCATCGCCTCTCACACCGAGACCTTCGGTCTAGTCACTCTGGAAGCGATGGCCTCGGGCCTTCCGGTGGCGGCCTACAAAGACGACAGCATCGCCAACATGGTCTTCGACCGCGACAACGGTTTCATGTGTCCCTCGAAGGACGATCTCTACAAAGTTATCATAGAGGTTCTTAAGGACGATTCCATGAGGAAGAGGATGTCGGAAAGATCGCGCGAGATCTCTCTGGATTTCTCGGCCGAGGCCAACACCGAAAAGACCCTCGACCTCTACGGGAGAG
>NZ_DAOSEH010000103.1:0-6378 GCF_035363035.1 Mesotoga sp.
TCGTGGTTTCCCTTCGAATACGCCCTGGGCAAGTTCATACTCAAGAAGATGGGTACAAAGGAAGCCAGAAGGAAATTGAGACTGCTGGAAACGATTAAACCCGGTATAGAGTGGAACCATAGAAAATAAAAAAAGGCCGGAAGCGCTTTCAAGCGTCTCTGGCCTTTTGCCGGTCTATGACTAAATTAAGCGTATATTTGTAATGGCTGAGTCTCTCTTTTCCGGGGCGGCGAAAGATATGTACACTACGCCGCCGAACTCCTTAACCAATTTCCTCGCACGATCGAAACACTCTCTTTCCAACATGGACAATACCCCCGTTCTCTCGAGCCTCCGGCTTAACACGGATATTCCGCCGGAACCGGGGAGACGCGACATCCCCGTTCAACTGCGCATTTCTATCTCCGAGTGGAGCCTGTCGAGTATCTTCTTCTCCTCCTGAAGCATTTTATGGAACTCTGTGAGCAACTGGCAGGAGTAATCGGCGCACTCGGCGCAGGTTTCTTTGATTTTCTGTTCCAACGCGCATTTCCTTATC
This sequence comes from Mesotoga sp., assembly GCF_035363035.1. Lineage (NCBI taxonomy): Bacteria > Thermotogati > Thermotogota > Thermotogae > Kosmotogales > Kosmotogaceae > Mesotoga > Mesotoga sp. The sequence continues at coordinate 539 of NZ_DAOSEH010000103.1, forward strand.
CCGCACTCTTTGCAGTAGGAGAACAAAGGACCGCCACTGTGACAACCCAGACAGTTTATATCTTCCTTCTTTATGGAAGAGTGAAACATCTCCGACCACTTGGCGGCCGTTTCGGTCCTCAACCGGTCGTTGTTCTCGTAAGTCGCGATGTATGCCGGACAATTCGCACAATCGATTCCACAGAAAGCTAACATCTTCACCTCGATCACCTCCGAGAGAATACTATCAGAAATAATATGACATAAGTGAGTCATATTTGGAATTTATGTATACCTATTCAACATAGATATCAATCTCTTTTTTATTTCGTCTTTGAGAGACCCGGGCTCTATAACGATTATATCCGCTCCAAAAGAGAGAATCGTCGAATACAACCACTCGTCTAGCGGCCAGAAAACCTCCACCAATCCGGTGCCGTCTGGTATAAATTTGATTGCCTTTCTTCCAAAGGTATCTACGGCCCTTGCCCGAACCTTCGAGGAGATTTTTATGACTATCCTTTCCAGCTTTTCCTGCCAGTCGATGGAGTTCTCCACACGCTTCTTTTCGAGCTCTTTCTCCCTGCGCGTAAAACTCTCCGTGGTTATCTCCAGTTCATCCATGCGAGAGAGTTTGAAGAACCTGTAATCGTCCCTGAGCAGGCAATACCCGTAAAGGTACCATGTGTAGCCTTTGAAGACGAGCGACATGGGTTCCACTCTTCTTCTCGATTCCTGACCCTTGTTGTTCATGTATCTGAAGGAAATGAGAAGGCTTTTCGAAATGGCTTCCCTGATCTGCGAAAGCATATGCTCCTCTATCTGACTGGAGAACCACGGCGAGATATCCAGAAAGAGAGACCTTCTCCCCTCTATCTTTTCCTGCTGTTCTCTCGAGAGAAGCCCTTTTATCTTTTCGAGCGCGCTCGTTATGGAGTCGCTGTCGAGAGCGTTTCCCAGTCCTTCCAGAGCGACGATCGAGGATAGCAGTTCGTCCTGGTTGAAGAGTGTGCTGGAGAGTCTGTACCCTTCCATTATTTCGACGCCTCCGCCGCTTCCGCGAACCGTGACCACGGGTATACCGGCCATCGACAGCGCATCGAGGTCCCTGTGTATCGTCCTGCACGAGACGCTGAACCTCTCGGCCAGTTCGCGAACCGGAACTCTTCTCCTGCCAAGCAAGACTATGGTGATTCCCAGTAACCTCTCCACTCTCATAAAGATCTCTCCAGATGAACGGATTTCGTGAGCCACAACTGTATTCTCTCATCATTTTACAGGATTTGAATCGCGGTTCGATGTGGCCGCAAATTCACCGGCCATCATGGTAATTTCGGTGATGACTCTTTCGAGGCGCTGTTTTCCGATATTTTTTATGCGATAATTGAACCGAGGTGATGCTTGTGAAGAGAAAAAAGGGAATTATAGATACCGGTATTCTCATCGGACTCTCTCTGGCGGCCGTCGTCGGTCTGATGGTTTATCTCTTTCCGACCGTGACCTGGCCCTCTCCCGGCGGCCGGTACGATGTGGGATTGAAGATAATCGAGCTCGAAGACAAATCCAGGCAGGACCCCTTCGCCGACGTCACCATGTCCAGGAGGCTGGTCGTGGATGTCTGGTACCCGGCCGCTGATACGGCGGGCAACAGGAGGAGTCCCTGGTTCAGGAACGCCCCTCTGTTCATAAACAGTCTGGCCAGCAACTACGAGCTGCCGGCGATTATTTTCCAGCACCTCAGAACCGTGAAATCCAACTCCTACCTTGAGGCCGAACCTCTGATGATCGAAGGCGGCGCACCCGTGGTGATATTTTCACCCGGTACTCCGGCCATCGTACCTCTCTACTTCTCTTTCGCAGAGTATCTCGCCAGCAGGGGATATGTGGTGATAGGGATAGAACACCCTTACGGGGCGGCCGTCGTGGAGTTTTCCGACGGTACGCAGGCGCATTTTTCAAGAGAGAGGGCCGAGCAATTTCCCGGCGCGGATAGTTTCGAAGAAGGAGTAAGACTTGGAATGGAACTGATGGCCGGCGACTTCTCCTTCGTGATCGATGAGTTAGAGAACATGGCCGACGGTGACAGGCTTCCGGTAGGTTTTTTCGATACCGACAGAATAGCGGTCTTCGGTCATTCCGGCGGTGGAGGCGTGATTCAATTCCTCTCGCAGCGAGAGAAGAGGATCGATGCGCTGATCTCCTTCGACCCGGCGCTCTTCGTAATGACCGACGATGAACTCAAGGTGGGGATGAATATACCGGCTCTCATTATGGAAACTGGCAATTGGCTGGAGAGAGAAGAGGCGGGGAATCTTCACCTTCTGACAAATAGTGGTGAGGTTAAACCGTATCTCCTAAAGCTACCTAACGCCAACCACCCGGATTTTGCGATGCTGGACCATCTGTCGCCGCTGGCCCATTACCTGGGCTTCACCGGCACTTTCATGACCAGCGGTGGCGAGGAATACCTATACAAATCCATAAACAGTTTTCTCGAGTACGCCTTCGGCGAGAGGTCAGAAAAGGAGTTCCTGGAGACTTTACTCTCTCGCAAAGATGTGCAGCTCTTCATAGGAGACAGGGAGATCAACCGGTAGTTTTCTTCCTGCTCCTGATTATGTGCGGTATCAGCGTGAGCGTCAGTATCGCGCCGGTGACCATGCCGATGGCAAGAAGCAATCCCAGCCCTGAAAACAGCTTCAGTGGAGCGAATACGAGAGTTGCGAAGCCCGCCGCAAGCGCTACGGTGTTGGAAAATATAGCCGGTTTTACTTCCTGCCTGGCCCTGTAGATATCTTTCGTTTCTATGAACCTGTTGATGAGATGGATCGCGTAATCTATGGTCATTCCCAGCAGTATTCCCGCGACAATCGCGGTAGAGATCTCCAGTTTAATGCCCAGTATAGCCATGTAAGAGAAGTTGAAGAACACCGACATGGCTATCGGAAGAACCGACACTATCGCCAGCTTGAAGGATCTGAAGACAACTATCAGGAGCAGAGTTATGACTATCAAAGCCCATACGATCGTGCTCACCTGGCTGGCGAGGATCTCGCTGTTGACACCGGATATTATCAAGAGGGGCGAGGCTATGTATGGAGAGTACTGAGGGTAGTCCTCGAGGAGTTCTTTCAATTCGGCTTCGAGCCGCTGAGAGCTGACGGCATCGGTGTTTGGAGTCTTGACCAGCAATCTTATCGAGTTGCCCACCATGTACTGCTGAACAGGCAGATCGCCGCTGCGTGCCGACAGCTGGAGTAATGGCAGCGGTATGTTGAAGGCCTTCGAGACATCCATTATCGAGGAAACTCCCCTGACCTGAGAGAGTTCTTCTATATCGCCAATGAGTTTCGACAGGGTCTGGGCATCGCCACCGGTGAAGAGGCTGTTCTTGTTCAAAACGACGTAGAAAGGCATGTTCCAGCCGAATTCCTCTCTGATCGTCTCGGCAGATTTCACGATCGTGGAGCTCTTCCTGAAATAATCGAACTGGTCGAAGTTGTTTTCTATTCTCGATATGAGGAAGGGCGAAACGACCGCAAAAACGATTATCGTCACAAGCACGATTCTGTCGATCTTCGCCGTCCTCTCGCGTGTTCCGCCTTTGAACCGGAGCTTTCTCTCCACCGCGGGAAGATCTACGAAAAAGAGGAAGGCCGGAAGCGCCACCAGGACAAGCGCCGAGCTCAACATGATTCCGAGCGAGACCATTATACCCAGCTGCCTGAAGGCTTCCAGACTGCTGACAAGAAAGGTCAGAAAGCCGACCGCAGTCGTGAGCGCCGAGAGGAAGACCGGGACCAGCTCCTCGCGTATGGTGCGCTTGAGAGCCAGATGTCTTTCCAGAACTCTCCTGTTCGTGATATACCTATCTATGAAATGGAGTCCGTAGGACGAGGAGATGATTACTATGAAAAGCCCCACGGTGGAGGTGAGAATGTTGATATCGAAACCGATAATGACTCCCAATCCGTAGGTCCAGAGAGCGGCGATGATCGAGAGTATCGAAGGGATGACCGCCGCGCGAAAGCTTCCCAGCCGCAGGTAATATATGAAGCAGATGAGACCGAAGAGGATAGGGGGATATACCACCAAGAGCGATAGTATAGAACTGTTCAATTCCTCATCGACTATCGGTTCACCGCTGGCGTGGAACTCCATGCCCTCGAGCGAGTCTCCGGCCACTTTCAGAATGGCTTTTATATCGGCACCGTCAGCCACGTTTATCGGTATGAGCGCGACTTCTCCTCCCCCATCCAGAAGGTTGTCCAGGTAGAGCGGGTTGTCGAGTATCTCCCGGGCGTTTTCCGCGGGAAGGCCTTCTTCAAAGTAAGGCTGGACGTTCGTACCGCCGATCAGGCTCACTTTGGCAGCGTCCTGATATGAGTTGTAACTCACGACTCCTTCGATCGAGGAGAGTTTCTGGAGAAAGTTGTAGATCTTGAGAGAGTTTTCCTTCTCGAAGAGACCGTCGGTCTTGACCACTATGATGATCTGCTTCTCTTTTCCGAAAAGGCTTTCCATATTACGCATGTTTTCTCTGGAAGGAGACTCCTCCGGGAGAAGAAATTCGCTGGATACGTTGATCTCCAGCTTCAGAAGGAATAGACCCATAACCACCGTGGCAACTGCGAACAGGACGATTATAGATATAGAGATCTTTCGATTGATCATAACGGACGGCCCCCTTTGGTAGAATTTTACTACTCTTACCAGAATAGTAATGTTTATGCACAGTAAAATTTGTTGATAGTTAAATGTTTAAACTGTTATAATTACTTCAGAGGAGGTGCAGCAATGAGTGGGGGAGGCAAGGAAATCAGTCCAGAAAATATACTGGAGGCCGTTTTCGATTTGATCCGGAACTTCACGAAGTTCTTCTCTTTCAGCATAGAAGCCGAAGAGATGAAGACGATAGAGCTTTACATACTTTTATACGTCGCGCTCAAAGGGCCACAGAATATGTCTTCGCTGGCGAAGGAGTATTCTATGACCAAAAGCAACATCACTCTTCTTGTGGACGACATGGAAAAAAAGGGTTATCTGGCCCGCGTCCGTTCGGAGGAAGACCGAAGGGTAATCATGATCAATCTCACCGAAAGGGGTACGGCTCTCTACAGAAGCTTTCTGTCCAGCTTCTCGGAGCTGATCGCCATCTTCGTGAAGAACGTCAGCCCCGAAGATCTTGCGATCATCACCGAGGGCTTCGAGAGAATAACGGGCATCGTCATCGAAAAGTGGTACGCCGACTCGGTCGGCGACCGTGGGAGTGATCGGCCGTGATACTTGTGACGGGTTCTACCGGTCATGTGGGCAACGTTCTCGTGAAGGAGCTGGTGAGCCAGGGCGAGAGCGTGAGGGCCATAGCGCTCCCCGGAGAGGACGTATCGATGATAGATCTTCCCGGAGTGGAGATACTTCGGGGCGATATAAGGGACAGAGACTTCGTGATCGCTGCCTGCAAAGGAATAGATACTGTCTATCATCTGGCCGCGCTCATATCCATAATGCCCACCATGAAGAAACAGGTGAGAGACGTCAACATAGGCGGTACGGAAAACGTGATCCACGCCTGCAAAGCTCAGCGAGTGGGTAGGTTGATCTACACCAGTTCGATCCACGCCTTCACCGAGCTGGAGCCGGGGAGTTTCATAGATGAAAACGTTCCCTTCAATCCGGCGCGCACGAGCGGAGTTTACGGAAAATCCAAGGCCGAAGCCGTGCTCAATGTCCTGACGGCCGCCAGGGAGGGACTGAACGCCGTCGTGCTCTGTCCGACAGGGATCATAGGACCCTTCGATTACAGACTGTCGGAAATGGGAAACATGATAAGACTCTTCGCCTCGGGCAAGTTGAGAGTGG
>NZ_DAOSEH010000104.1:0-6364 GCF_035363035.1 Mesotoga sp.
GGACTTTGAAAACCTGAGCGAGGATGTGAACTCCTTCAAAGGCTTCTGGAGAAACCGGGTCACACGGATACTGCTGGTAGTGGTTCTGGCGAACGTCGGAAGCACTGTCGGAACTTTCATAGGTGGGGCCGATGTAGTGAGAATATTCATCAAATCCTTCTGGGGATGAGTTTTACGCTGAAAGCCGTCTCAAGTATGACTCCATTTTGCCGGTGTCGCTTAACGAAGGCGGTCACATGCGTACATAGGGTAGTGAAAGCTCAACTCAGCACTTGACAACTTGAGTTGCTGCTCTGATTCCTGTGAAAAATGATCTCTTCATTTTCTCGGGCAGACGTGGTCGATCCACAGTTCCTGGCCGCCGATCGAAAATGAATTGATCGTTCCCAGAAGGTTCAGAACGCCTTTCTGGCCTACGACGTTTGTGATTGAGACATTGACTCCGCCAATAACGGCACCGTTTATGTCGGCGAAATTCTGAACGTTCTTCAGATCTCCGTTAACCTCGACGTTGATATTTCCGCCGTATTCGCCGTAGTAGAGAATGAGACCGGTGGGTGCTGATGGGAAGGTAAAGGCTACTGTGATGTTGTTTAGATTAACGTCGAGGCCGGTATGACCGGCAAGTCCTTTGTTATCTACTTTCAAATTCCCGTTGTTCGTTGGTGTGCCGTTAGACCAGTAGAACTCCTTTAGCGTCATCTTGGTGGCCGATTCCCACAGTGTATCTCCGAAATGATAAGTGGCACCGAAAGCAAAACCTTCGAAATTTATACACTTCAGAACCAGGATGCATCCAGAGAGGATAATGAGGGTTGACAGGAGCATCATAATAAACGTGAACCGTTTCATGATACACCTCCTATCCAGAAGATAAGGACCGGACAAACTACCAACCGATCTGCGCCCATATGTCGTCGCGGCGCATAAAAAGTCTAGCACTTGCGGCAGAAAAACGAACAACTTTCGAAACTCGCTTAAGGTTAAGTTTAATGGATATAAATGCTCCGGAACTCCCGCATAATTAATATCTATATCGGTATTCACGCTGATTTTTCCCATCAATTTCATCCATTGAAAATCTACAAATATACCTGGTGGACATTTAAAAACACAATAAGAGCAGAAATGATTATCCAGCGGTGAATCGAAATGGTTGGACAAAGGTTGCTTTCTTTACTTGCAAGAAGGATCACAAAAGCGCATGAGTTGAGATAATGATTCCGGTAGATTTTTACTTGTGGAGAGCCGGGGCTTCCCATCAGCCTGCCTGGCGAGTTTTTCGTAGATGCCATCATGAAGCTTATGCCGATGTTCTTTGCTAAGCTTGATTCTAAAAAGATTCTTCTAATCGGTCAAACATATTTCTTCTGAGAAATGTGTTGGTTTCTCAGTTCATCTTCGCCAGTGGATATTTCCCGAGTTTTGTGGGAGTCCAGGGAACGAGATACATTTCCATATCATCCATATTGTGCCACCACAGCTCGACACCCTCGATTTTTTCGGGAATTATTCCTTTGTCGAAATCAAAGATATAAGAAGCCCGAAGCTTGACTTCTTTCTTCTCAAGGAGGATTTGACCATCCCTATCGTACGTGACAAAATCAAACAAGAGTATGCCGCTTCTTTTATTGTCGAGCTCCAGTATCAGCATCTTTCCAAGCCTGTCTTCATCTGTAAGGTAGATAAGAATGTCACCATCGTTGAGCATTCGTTTTTCATCTCTCGAGATATTGATCTTATCCGTTGTCAGATTCACACTGAAGCTCTCTATATCCAGAAAAGTAACTGAGTAGAAACTATTTCTGTACGCCTCAACCGTTGGATTTCTCGAAATGCAAGAGATTGCAATCACAGTTATCACAATGGCGGTGGCAAGAGATCTCTTCATCTTCAAACACCCCTTTTTTCTCTTAGAATCTGTAGCCTATTTTAAAATCGAAGATCTTACCGACAGTCTCATTGATTTTTTGTAGAATAAGATCTACGTTGAGCTCTATGTAATAACCGGGACTAAAATCCATCCCAACTCCAAGTCTGAGAGGCGAAAAACCCAGCTGTGACTGCTCTCCAAAAGCGAACGTGTGGCCGATATCTCCTCTAACATAAAAAGTATCAAGATCGAGTTTCAGTCCAACATAACCGTACCAGGCAATTCCGGGAATTATAAATGAAGGCTTTACTCCGGTGTCTTCCGAAAGAGTAAACATAAAAAATGGTGTTGCTATTCCAAAAGACAAAGGACCAAAATCATACCGTAAGTCAATACCAAGAACGTCTATTCCAACAAATCCGGAAAGAGGAGTATTCGAAAAAGATTCGGTTTGCGCGGCAACATTGATTAATCCGAGAGAAAGGCTTCCAAACGAAAGTGAAGTAACCAGCAAAAGGCAAAGTACAAGGACGGCATTCTTCATAGCTTTCACCCCCAACATTCATTGTACGTCCACAACGGAAAAAAACGTTCTGGATTTAAGACTATTTACTAAGTTGCCAAAGAATCACGTGCAGGTCTCATGGAAAGTCAATCTCCACGGGAACTCTTTCTATTTTCCAGAGAGGATTCTTGGATCTAAATATCGACTGGTTTTATCCTCGATTCGTGAGTTTAGCCTGCATATCAAAAACATATCTCAAATACGAACTGGGAAAACATTCGCATAAAGATCATCTAATATCTTAATTATAGGATTGTTCGAAGATCGTATTTTTCCCTTACTTGGAGGCTAATATGTTTCTTGCAGTAGTTTCGGCGGTATTTTTCGGATGAGCACTGGGGGCGAACGATGCGGCAAACGTTTACGGTACGGCCGTGGCTTCTGGCCTTGTCAAGTTCAAAGTTGCGGTCGCCTCATCCGTGTTATTTATACTCATAGGCGCGGTCTTCGCCGGCTCTAGAGTTCTTGAGACTATTTCCAGCCTCAGTTCGCAAACCGTCTTTACAGCCGTCACCGGAACTATTGCAGCGGCTCTGACGATGACGATCATGACTCTTCTGAGCATTCCAGTCTCCTCTTCACAGGCTATGATGGGAGCTATCTTCGGTGTCGGAATGTTCCAGGGAACGGCCGACTGGTCAATATTTCTGAAAATCGTGGTTTGCTGGGTGGTCACTCCTGTCGGGGCCGCCGTGGGCGGCTTCTTTCTGTACCGAATAACATCGATCTTCTTTGCAAAGATAAAGACCATACCGACACAGAATCTCGCTTTAAAAATCGGTGCCATCGCCATAGGAGCGTACGGTTCCTTCGCGCTCGGGGCAAATGACGTAGCGAACGTTATCGGTCCTTTCGCAGGAATAATTCCGACCAATGTCGCCGTGCTGATGGGAGGCATAAGCATAGGTCTTGGCGTGATAACTTTCGGCAAGCGCGTCATGTACACGGTGGGAAAACAGATCATCAGCCTCGATCACTTCGCCGCCGTAATCGCCGTGCTTTCCATGTCGTCGGTCGTGTGGATGTTCACCCTGCTGGGCATACCGGCTTCCACCTCTCAGGCGATAGTCGGGGCTGTCATCGGAGCGGGATTCGCCGGAGGCACGAAAGACGTGAATCTGAAGATTCTGAAGAAAATAGCGCTGGGATGGGTACAGACCCCGCTCGTTGCCGGACTCTTATCCTTTTTCCTCTGTCTTCTGCTTGATTTTGTTATCAAGATCTTCTAATAGCGAGCTAGCCTTTCTGACCGACTGGATTTTTCAAAAGAAAGGGACTCGCTCATTGCTTTGATGCTGTCCAGGTGCCTTCCTCCTGCGTGGAGTGAATTATGAAGGTTCCCGACATGTTGTCTTTCGAGATCTCGCCGTTGAAATCGATGCTTTTATCGTCGATCCATGTGTAGATAGAAACTTTTCCACCGTCGAAGAGCAATCCGAAAAGCTCCCGGCACGGACGACCGCCCTCACAAAAAAGACCGCTGAAATTGTAGCCGTAATGCCTGGTTATTTCGAAATGGCCGTTGCCGGTATATTCCTCCGATATCATCTCTAGATCCCACAGGCCGGACATCACTGGAAACTTCCGTGATAGGCATCCAGAAAGAAACAGGCACAGAACCAAAGAGAGAAGTCCAAGAATCGATAAGCGTCTCTTAATCATCATCCCACCACCCTGATAAGTTTATACCACAAACAGGTCTGGATCTTCGCAAATTACGCGGTTTGTTTTACTCCTTCGGTGCGGGTTATACTATATTGGCACTTTTATTTTGGGAGGGATATGATTTGAGCCAGAGATACCTGACAGTCGAAGAGCAGCTCTCGCTTCCTCTGGTCAACGGTACGGTGATTTCACTCGACGGCAAAAAGCTGGCCTACACGCTCAGGCGCACCGATTGGGACGGAAACAAGTACATGCGAACGGTTGTGGTTTACGATGCGGAAAGCGAGACGGCGTTACACGTCTCGAACGATGAGTTCGATTGCTCTCTTCCCGATTGGTCGCCCGATTCGAAGAGGCTTGTCTTTCTCCAGAAAACCGGTGAGGAAAACAAGAACGATCTGATGATCTTCGATTTCGAACTGAAACGTTCCTACAAGTTACTCACCTTCGAACAGGAGATCAGTCAGATGAAGTGGAGTCAGAAAAATGACGGACTCTTTCTCGTAGCCGCCTCTCCGGAGAGCGAAGAACTGAAAAAGAGAAAGGAAAGCTACGGAGAGTTCGAATACATAGACGAAGAGACGAAGAACAGCTCGCTGTATTTCGTCCATCTCTCGCGCGCCATGAAAAAATATTCGGCAAGGTTCGAATTACCCAGAGATATGCGCTGCGAAGAAGCTCTCTTCGATAAGTTGACGGACGGCAAGGAGTTTCATATCTCTTCGATCTCTCTATCTCCCGACGGAAATTACATCGCACTTCTGGCACCACCCACGAGCGATTACAACGATTTCGATAGCGCGAAGGTTTTTCTCATGAACGAAGAAAGAGAACTGAAAGAGCTACCGCTGGCTCACCCGAGGGGCTGTCTCTTCTCCGGCGACTCGAAGAGACTGGCCTGTGTGGTACCGGCCGGAGACGACCCCTGGATGGATAACGGAGTGGTCGAGATCGTAGATCTTTCCGATCTTTCGAAAAGGCGGTTGAGTGTGGGACAGGACCTTAACATCGAACCGGTTGCCTGGACGGAGAAGGGTTTCTTCGTGAACTGGATCGAGGACTGTACGATTCGCCTGGGACTGCTCGATGAGGAAGGCCATCTGGAAGGCCTGACGGATGAGGATCAGATGGTGATGGCCTCAAGCGTCACTCCGGATGGAAAACGACTGGCCATCGTCATGGCCGGCATTTTTGAATCTCCCGAGATCTATCTCGACGGAAGAAAAATAACAGATATCGCGTCTATACATCCCCGAAGGGAAAGGGTACGGAAGGAAAGACTCTCCTGGAAGAGTTGCGACGGTACTGAGATCCACGGTGTTTTGAACCTTCCCACCGATTTCGACAGTTCCAGGAAATACCCTCTCGTTGTGCTGGTTCACGGAGGACCGATCTGGACGGCTCTTACCGCGAGGATAACGAGCAGCTATTATCCTATCGAGCAGCTGGTATCCAGAGGAGTGCTGGTACTGGAGCCCAACTACCGCGGAAGCGAAGGCTACGGAAGAGACTTCAGGAAATTGAATTACAGGAACCTCGGGATAGGTGATTACGAAGACGTTGTGAGCGGCGTCGATTCGCTCATAGAAAGAGGGCTGGTGAACGGAGACCGTCTCGGAGTTATGGGCTGGAGCCAGGGAGGCTACATCTCGGCCTTCTGCGCAACTTATGGAAAGAGATTCAAAGCCGCCTCCGTGGGAGCGGGTATATCCAACTGGATGACCTACCACGTCAACACCGACATTCATCAATTCTGCCATCGCTACCTCGGGAACAATCCCTGGGAAGATCCTAAGATATACGAGCTGACATCGCCCATTTCTTACATTAAGAACGCTTCTACCCCCACGCTCATACAGCACGGCGATTCCGACACCAGAGTTCCGACGCCTAACGCCTTCGAGCTTTACCAGGGTCTGAGAGAGATGAATGTGCCAGTAAGACTGGTTATCTACAAAGACATGGGACACAACACCGTTAAACCCGGTCTTCACAGGGCCATAATGACGCAAAACCTCGCCTGGTTCAGTCATTATCTCCTGGGCGAACCGCTGGAGGGATCCTTCAAGATGACAGACGCTCTTTCTCCAGGTTGACTGTTATAATCTTTCTAGAGGTGATCGATATGACCAAATTCTCTATCGTGGCTACCGTGAAGAACAGGAAGCTCCTCAAATCCGTCGAAATGATGCAGGCCAGTGCAATTAGGTTCAACTCTTCCCATTGCGATCTGGGTGAACTCGAATCCTTTCTTGAGTACT
>NZ_DAOSEH010000105.1:0-6194 GCF_035363035.1 Mesotoga sp.
TTCGCATTCTAGATGTAGTATATCATTTTTGCGTCCCATGGTTCAACTTTTCATTCTCTTTCGAGATTGAGAACAACGAAGTTGTTGGTTTTAACAGGATCAAGCCCCAATTTCTCATATGCGACCCTTAGTCTCCTCCTTAAAACTCCTTCGGTTATTCCCAGAAAAGATGCAAGCTCACGGTTGCTAGGAGGTTTTCCGTCTTTCCTACTGTGATCTATAAGCCTCCAGAAGATAGCTTCCATCTGACGCTTTGTAAGTTTCCTAAACATGAGCTCCAGCAGCTTGATAGTCTGATAGTAGATCTCTTTCTCTTCGATTCCAATAATCCTCTTAATTCTCAAAGCATCCTTCATGCTCATATTTGAAAGGAAGGTAGGAGACCCACAAGGTGATTCAACAACTATCTCGGCATTTTCAAGACCAAGCACAACTGGTCTTTCAAGGATCCTCGACCACATTGTTTGCAACGACCGAAGTATGATGACAAGGTCCTCTTCTGAATGAGTTCCGGCTACGAATCTCTCACATCTATGCTGAAGCATAATTCCCTCCGAAGGAAAGTGAGGGCGCGGGCCCTCACATCTTTTCCAGGATCTTCGTCTGGTTAGCGCTCTCAAGCTGCTCATACAGTTCAATGAACTCTTTTAGTTCCTGAAGATAGAGCCACATTTTTGAGACAGGCTCTGAGGTCTTCAGTTTCCCGAGTTTTGCAATCACTTCGTCAAGCTTCTTCTCATGCCTCTTGAGAACGAAGTATGTGGGATATACTATTGCTACCGCCTTAGCCCTTTCTGTAATCGCTTTTTCTTCTTTCTTCTTCATCTGAGATCCTCCCTGAGATTATCAGCGGGGCGTAGCCTATCATAAGTAGAAGGGCCAACGCGATAATTGCTATGAGAATCACTTTCACTCCACCTCCGCGAACACTCTTATGATCTTGTCGATCTTCTTGTCTGGAATCAATTCCCGTGGCTCTATTCCCATGTTTTCCGCGAATTTTCTGATCATCTTCATTGTCGTGAACCTGGTACGGCCAGTCAGGATATTGAACAGGACCCTTGCGGAGTTAGGATCTCCGCCGATTGCCGTTATCGTCTTTCCTGACCTCTCGACGTGGTATCTGAACAGCGAAGGGTTAACTCTCACTTTCATCCTGCTTCACTCCCCAGACATAGAACCCTCTGTTCTCAGGGATCTTAAGAGCTATCTCCATAGCTTCGTGCTGACTCGTGGCCTCAATTAACGGTCTCTTCTCTTCCACCTTTCCTTGTTGATTTGTCCTCTTGAGAATGACTCTGTATTTCATCCTCCTCACCTCACTCGACCAGTCCATCTTCATGCAAGGCCTTTCTAGAGAACTTCTGCACGAGATCGTTGAACTCGCTAACAAATTCGTCAATGCGGCCTGGATGAATCTGGAGAGAAGTAGCGCTGTTTGTGGTCTGTTTGCTCGATCCCTTTCCGTGAGAGATCGTCGCCTTCACTGTCGCCTTGTACGGCATCTCATTCTCATATTCGTCTCTAACTGTTATTCCGATCAGAGTAAGTTGTTTCACTTCTAATCACCTCGTTTAGTTCTTTCGGTATTCGAGCTCCGCAGTTGCTGCAAGTCCAGTCTTCTTGTTCGACACTGCTAAACTGTCCTTTACCGCAGTTAGGGCATATTCTTCTTACCATTCGTCCTCATCCACCTCTTTACCCGCCACTCGCTGCCAGGGAATGTCAGAGCGGCGTTTTCCTTTGCCTTGAAGGCTGCTTGCCAGAGTTTCCTGCCCTCGACAATGACCTCAAGGTCTTCTGAGACCTCGTCAAGTCTTTCGAGAAGGAAGGAGTAAACTGCTCTCTGAGTTAAGCTCATCAGTAATCAACCTCGATAATATCCAGGCGGTCGTTATATAAGTCCGGCTTTTCCTCCTTCAGGATCATCATTCCGTTGCCTTCCAGTGTTTGGCGAAGTTCATGGTTTTCTTTCTTAAGCCTCTTCACTTCGGCAATCAGCTCCGGGATCCACTCCCCGAAATAAGTCTCCACGATCCCGTTCAAGTTCTTTTTCTGTATCCTTGCCCTGCATTCGATATCATCTAGTTCCACGTCGGTCAACGGCATTTCCTTCACGCTCCTCTTCAAGTCCGAAAAGTTCATCTGAAAACCATAGAGTCTGCCCGAACAACCATTCGTATCCTTCAAACCATTTCGCGCTAGTTCGCCTGGGTTTCATCAGTTCACCTCCTATCCTCAATCGTCTGGTGATTCAGGTCATAATTGAGTATCACCGAGCCGGTCGAGCCGTTTCTTTGTTTCGCCACGATCACGTCAAGCCTTTTTTCGTCCTTTATATCAATCGAATCATCTGTTTTATTGCTGACTTTTCGGGCCAGCTCCTTCTTCATGCCGTAGTACCAGGGACGATAGAGGAACATCACGAGGTCCGCATCTTGCTCGATGTTCCCGGACTCTCGGAGGTTCGCCAGCGACGGCATTGCGGCTTCGTTTTTCTCTGTCTCCCTGTTCAATTGAGCCCCGGCAATTATAGGAATATTCAGCTCCATAGCCACACGCTTCAGAGCCCTGGTGATCTCCCCTATCTCCTGATCTCTATTCTTCGCTTTCCCCGCCATGAGCTGGAGATAATCGACTATGAAGACCTCTATCCCTTTAGTTACCCGAAGATTCTTTATAGTCGTGATCACTTCGTGGATGTTGTTTTTTCCGGAATCGACAATATACATAGGCAAGGCCATGACACGGGAGAAAGCTTTCTGGAGCCTTGCCCTCTCGCTGGCTCGAGAATCGTTGCCGAAGAACTTGACATTCTTCGAGAGAGAGAAATCGAACTCCCTTTCGCACATCCTCAGCATGAGCTCCATGGCCTTCATTTCGATCGATATGAGGCAGACCTTCTTGCCTCTTTCCGCCCACTTCAGGCCGGCGTTCATCATGAAGGCCGATTTGCCCATCGAGGGCCTCCCGGCCACGATAACGAGTTCGCCTCCCCATAGTCCGTTAGCCAGCTCTTCGACATTCAACCAGGGCCAGTCGAGAGCCTTCCTTTCTCCCGACCAAACGAGCTCGAGAATATCCCAGGTCTCGTTCGCGATCTTCTGTAAATCTTTGGCTTCAGACTCCGTCACGAGCTTCTCTTGAAAGGACCATGCCGTGTCCAGGGCCTCCTGGATCGTTACCTCTCTTTCTGCGACTTTTTTGGATAGATCGCTCAGGATATTCGCCAGCTTGATCCGCAGAGTGTTCTGGTAGTAGTCCTTCACGGCCCGGGCCGCTATATCGTCCTGGAAGATGCCCTGGTCCATCCATTTGAAAGAGGTCAGTTCCGTCTCCCTGGCCAGAAATGCCATGAGCTCTTCCGGGGACGCGTCTATATGGTTCTTCAAGCAGTTCCAAACCTGTCGCGCTTCGTCATCATAGAGAAGTTTCGGGTCTATCAGCGGGAATGTATATCTCGCTTCAGGGGACAGGATAAGAGACGCGAGCACTGTTGCGTCTTCAATTTGCATCGGCCATCACCTTCTCGAATTCCCGGGCCGCCTTCACCGCTTTGGCTTTCTGAAGTATTCCCATATATTCCTGGTACTGCGTCCTCTTCTCAAAGCTCTGCTGGTCGTTCATGAAGAAGCTGTCGAGGTAGGCTATGGGATTCTTCACTTTGGAGAAGACGGTTGTTCGAATGAGCCACAAGAGGAACGGATAATCTGAAGGATCTCTGTTTCCGATAATAGCCGGAATGATTCTATGAGGTTCTTTGATATCGCTTTCGCTTATAGCTGTGTCTATAAGCCTGATATAGTCATTGTTTGTAAGTTCTTCCGGATTATCGCGCTCTTTAGATCTTAGATCTTTAAGATCTTGTCTTAAGATCTTAAAGTCTTTAGATCTTAGAGGCCCTTCTGATTCGCTTGAAACCATAGGTTTTGGAAGGCGATCACTTTGATTATCACTTTGATTATCACTTTGATTTGGACTTTGATTTGGACTTTGATTATCAAAGTGATCGGAAGATATTTCGGAATTTCTCGGTACATCACTTTGATTATCAAAGTGATTTGTGGTTTGATTCTCCAACTTATCTGTTTCGGGGAACCAGAAAACAGAGGTCTTCTTGGTCCTCGTATAGGTGATCAAATTCCGCGACTTGAGATCACTTACCGCCCGCCCGAGAGTGTCGGATGATATCCCGAGCGTCTTCTGAAGGTAGTTCCAAGAGATCACAAGCGGACCCTTCCAAAAGGCTTTATTTGCTTCATATATGAGCCTGAAGAACAAATAAAATGCGCCCTTATTGAGTGGGGCCTTTTCGTGCTCCCTCCAGAATCTCCCCTCTAGATCCCATATGTTCATACACTCACCTCACAAACCCAGTTCGTCTAGCAGTTCCTTGAGATCCCTTTGGACATTGTCTGAAATTGCGTAGATAATCTTCTTTCTCTCTTCGTAGATCTCCCACTTCGTTCGTGGCGCGGGGCCTTTCTTTCTCAAATCGACCCGTTTCGTTCTCGGTTTTATCGTTTCCGTTCTATCCACAACATCACTTCCTTCGAGAAAAAGCCGCCCCTGGCGAACCAGGGACGGAATGAAGCGGGTTATTTCAGGCCGGTGAGAGAACCTTTCTGGAAGTCTTCTTTCGGTTCCTTGTTCGTATCGTCGAACTCTCCCTCGGAAACGACGACTTCCTCAGCTTCGATCTCGATATAGGTATTCATATCAGGAAGGTCGAGAACATCTTCACCCTCTTCAGGCAGGTTGGTTCTGACAGTCTCGTCCTGCGCGATTCCTCTGAGGATCTCGACAGAAAGAGGCAAGTACTTCGCCAGTCTGATGATGCAGGTCTTCTTGGCCATCTCGTCGAAGAAGGTATTCCAGGGAGAATATCTCGAGTTCGCGGATGGGCTAATCACTTTCACCTTGTTTATCTCGTCCAGAGACATAACCTTGAAGGCGAAACCGCCATCTTTGAACGTGGCCACCGCGTAGTAGAAGAGGACCTTTCCTCTGTCGCCAGCGAGATAAGGGATGTGCTTCAGGTGCGGATTCGTTCCAAGTTCGAACTCGAAAGTATCCTTCTCTCTTACCTCTTCCGCGAAGATCGCGCTCACCATGCCGGACCTTCTGACAAGATCTATCGTTCCCTTGTATCCGATCTGGAACTCGACTTCCTTGATCTTTTTGTAAGTCTCCCTCCCTTTGTCGTCTAGAAACTTCCTATTGTTCAGCCGCGGGATCAACCAGGCCAGACCGAGAGGGGTGTTAGGCTCGAGCCCGAGCTGCGCGCTCACCATCAGAGCGGCTGCAAAGCTCTCAACGGTACACTCTCGAAGTTCGGGATTGATTCTCACGGCAGTAAGGGCGATTCTGGCGATCCTCTCCGCGTCCATTCCTTTCGGCAGAGCCTTCTGTATCTGGTTCTTCATCGCTGAGGAATTGAGAAGTTCTATTATCGTCTGGGGTTTTTTGTTCCCGTTTTCCTCTTTCTTCGCAAGCTGTTTCTTGACATCGGCAGTTGTTGACATTACCTGGCCTCCTTTATCGTGAATTTCCGGTACGGGGATTCCTTCGTGTATATGTTGTAGAGATCGGGATTGTCGGTCTTGAATTTCGTTGTGTCGAACCTTTTCGAAGTGAAGTTCTTCCAGAACACCCAGTGCCTGGAGGCTCTTCCTGCCTCGTTCTCTCCGAGCATCTGTTTGAGGACGTTCTCTCTTTCGGTTATCTCGTCTTCCAGTTCCTTCGATCTGACTTTGAGGTCCAGAAGCTCCCCGATGACATGATCGGCGGTCGGAGAAAGTTCTATGCTCTCGTTATTTGCGGATGGATAGAGGCTGTTCAGGATCTCTTCAGTGTCAGGGGAGCCATCCACTTCTGGCGGGATGTTTTTGAGGACGTGTTCTTCCCAGAAATCTCTCTCTTTCTCGACCATCATCTTGCACAGCTCTTCATCCTTTTCCACACGCTTGATAATGAGCCTTTCGTTACCGATGAGAGCGGCCATGATTCCCCAGGTCCTCTCGGTCACGACGAAGTAATGCTGGAGCTGAATGAGATATTCCTGCGGGATCTCTTCCCCGATCCATTCTTCCTTTCCGTAAGGCGAGACGAACTTGATCTCGAGAACCCCGAAAGAGTCGCTCGCTGGATCGTAGATGTCGCCGTCGATGTTGCCGAGCATCCAGGGGTACTCT
>NZ_DAOSEH010000106.1:0-6119 GCF_035363035.1 Mesotoga sp.
GAAATCCTTTGATTCCTTTTCTGAGTTTTCCCTTCCTGTTGAACTGTTTCATCATGTCTTTCATCTGGTCGTAAGATTTGAGAAGTTTGTTCACGTCCTGAATGGTTGTGCCGCTGCCTCTGGCAACGCGTTGCTTTCTAGAATAGTTAAGTAGTTTCGGGTTTCTCCTCTCCTTGAGAGTCATCGAATGGATTATGGCCTCGGTTCTTTTCATGCTTTTTTCGCTGCCGGCCAGATCCACATCTTTTGGCGCTCCCGGTATCATTTCGAGGATATCGGCTATTGAACCCATCTTCTTTATCTCTCTCAGCTGGTCCAGAAAGTCCTCGAGGTCGAACTTGTTTTTGAGGAACTTCTCCTCCATTTCTCTAGCTTTTTCTTCATCGACGTTGGCCTGTATCTTGTCTATCAGAGATAGAACATCGCCCAGGCCGAGTATCCTTCCGGCGACCCTTTCTGGATAGAACACCTCGAGGCCGTCGGGCTTCTCCGAGATCCCGATGAACTTAACGGGTTTTCCTGTTACGTGTCTTATCGAGAGAATCACACCGCCCCTGGCGTCGCCGTCCAGCTTGGTGACAACGAAACCGGACAGTTCCAGCACTTCGTTGAAGGCCTTCGCAGAATTGACGGCATCCTGGCCGGTCATCGCGTCAACCACCATTAGTATTTCGTCGGGTTTCACCAATGTGGCTATTTCCTTCAGCTCACCCATCATCGTATCGTCTATGTGTAGCCTGCCTGCCGTATCGAGTATCACGACATCGTTGATATTTTTTATCGCCTGCTGCATAGCTTCTCTGACGATCGACACCGGGTTCCTGCGATCGCCGGTGAACACCGGAATATCGATCTGTTTTCCAAGCTGGATCAACTGGTCGATGGCCGCCGGCCTATAAACGTCGGCAGCCACCAGAAGCGGTTTCTTGCCTTCTTTTCGAAGGAGAGTAGCCAGTTTCGCCGTGGTGGTCGTTTTACCGCTTCCCTGGAGACCCACCATCATTATCCTGGCGGGCTGACTCGATAGTCTCAGCGGTACGGGTCTTTCTCCAAGCATGGTTATAAGTTCGTCCCTGACTATTTTTATGAACTGCTGGTCCGGAGAAAAGGACTTCAAAACCTCTTCGCCGAGGGATTTTTCCGTTACGCCGTTGATGAACTCCTTCACGACTTTGTAGTTGACATCGGCTTCCAGGAGCGAAAGCTTCACCTGTTTTACGGCTTCTTCTATGTTTTTCTCGGATATCCTTCCCTTTCCACTGAGCAGCTTGAAAGCTCTGCCAAGTTTATCCTGGAGATTCTCAAACATCCAAACACCTCCGCAGCCTGAAAAGTATACTACGAGGTTTCCTTCGATTGTTGAATTTACACGAACATCGAAGGTGATAATACCCGCCTTTAATTAAATTATGGTTACTATAATGAAATCAATAAACCTAACTAATCTATAAAAACTGTGGGATGAAGAGAGTGTTTAATGTGGATATCAAAACTCCGAATTACGTGATCACCGATGACAAAGCATATCGGCTGATACCAGCTTATAAATTTTGCTTCTTTGAATTCAGTTTTTTGTAACAATCTCGGCAGACGGCAATATATTTATCCATTCCTCCAACGTCGATTTCGCTATCGATATGGTTGGAAGTTCTGTGCGTGACCGTCGCGTTGTACTCCCCGCAGACATGGCAGACCGCTTTCTTCTTCACAACCTCGTCGGCAATGGCCATAAGGCTGGCCGTTATGGCGAATGGACGGTGCTTGTAGCTCATGTCCAGGCCCACACAGAAGACGTCTATTCCATCGAAGATTATCTGCTGAACTACCTCCAGCAGCTCCGGATCGAAAAAGTTCACTTCATCCACGAATACGGCATCGAGCCTGCCACTCTCTGCCTCCACCGCCATCATGACTTCGGCCGAGTTTTTTACATTCACCGCGGGAACCTTCTGACCTGTGTGGCTGACAACGTGGTCCGTCGAGTATCGATTATCTATGAGTGGTTTGAAGACCTTGACGTTTTTCCTTCCAAGTGTGTAGATCTCTACCATCGAGAGGAGCGTTGAGGTCTTTCCCGAGTACATGGGTCCCACGACGACCGTAAGCTTTCCAGCCATAGACTTACCTCCTCATCTTTTTTTCATTTGAAACAGGTAATCAGCGAGGCTTCCATCGAAAAGACAGTATTTCGAGCTTTCCAGTACTGCGACCTTCAGGGCTTCTTCGGCAGTTAGTCCCTGTAACAACCCGGAAGAAAACACTGCACCGAAGAGGTCTCCGCTTCCGAACTTATCCGCTCCCGGTACCGGGGGACTGTGAATCACACCCCTGTGAATGGCACCTTTGGCTCCGGCCTTTATTATCAGCTTCGATTCGCAAGCTATCACCCGTGTATGATCGTTCGCCAGAACATAATCGAACTTTTCAAAACCAGATAGATTTTTAAGCTCTATACCGGGCGATGGATCGAGAATTCTGTATCTGGAGTCGATAGCGTCAAGAAGATTCAGAGGTTCGGCACCTATCTCGAGTGTCGTGTACGCGAGGGCGAACTTCTCTCCTTCAAGAAGTCTCCGCAATGCTCCAGACACGGCAGGTCTCGAGGGTCTTTGAACTGCGAGAACTTCTGTGCCGCGGTAAAGGAAAATGCCGCGTTGACACCCGCTCTGAACGGGAAGAGAATCGAAAGCATAGCCGACCCTGTTGCCGGGGCCGAAACAGCTCAGAAAGAGCACATCCAGGCCCATCGACGAAAGGCACATCGCCACGTTGTACGCCGAACCGCCGGGCCTGGAGATCACCGATGCGGTGTGTCCGCTACCGGTGATCTCTATGTCCTGCAGGTATCCACCAATTACGAGTATTCGATTTTCACTTGGTTCTATAAAGTCTGTCACCGGCATCTCCAAGTCCCGGTATTATATACGCATGATCGTTGAGTCTCTCGTCTAGTGCCGCTGTGAATACTTTGACATCGGGATGGTTCTTCTGGATGAATTTTACACCTTCGGGTGCCGCTATAAGACACATCAGCGATATCTGCCTGCCACCGGCTTTCTTCACCAGCTTTAGTGCCCAGGAAGAAGAGACCCCCGTGGCCAGCATCGGATCGAGAACGAAGATCTGAGTCGTGTCATCTATCTTCGGCAGCTTCGAGTAGTACTCGACCGGCTGTATGGTGTCGGGGTCGCGGTAGATTCCTATATATCCCACCGAAGCGTTCGGCATCAACGAAAGAACCCCTTCGACCATTCCCAGTCCGGCTCTGAGGATTGGAACGACCGTGACTTTTTTATCTTCTATCATCTTCCCGTGCATCTTTACCAGAGGCGTTCTGATCTCCTTCTCATAGGTGGGTATATGCCTGGTGGCCTCGTAGGTCAAAAGAAGAGTTATCTCTTTCAGCAGTTCTCTGAACTCCTTCGGGCCGGTCTGATCGTCGCGCATTATAGTCAGCTTGTGCTCGATCAGCGGATGATAGACGATGGTTAGTTGCTCAAACATCCAGCTCACTCCTGCTCACCAGATCGGCGTAGAGCGGGAACTTATCGGTTAAATCCTTCACCTGGCTACCGACTTCCTTAACCACTATTTCGTCTATTTCGCCTTTATCTCCGGTAACGTTTTCTATGACCTTTACGACCAGATCGGCTATCAAGGGCATTTCGGCTTCGGTCATTCCTCTGGTGGTAACTGCCGGTGTTCCGATTCTTATACCGCTGGTTACGAAAGGCGACTTCGTTTCTTTCGGGATGGTGTTCTTGTTTACGGTTATTTCGGCTCTTTCCAGAGCTTTTTCGGCCGCTTTTCCCGTTACATTCTTCGGATTGAGATCGACGAGAAAGAGGTGTGTGTCGGTTCCGCCGGAAACGATTCTGAGACCCCTCTCTTCGAAGGAGCTGGAGAGTTTTTTGGCGTTGTTCAGTATGTTTTGCTGGTATACTTTGAATTCATCCTTGAGTGCCTCGCCGAAAGAAACGGCCTTGGCCGCTATCACGTGCATCAGCGGGCCGCCCTGAGTTCCCGGAAAGATCGTTTTGTCTATCGATTTTCCTATCTCTTCATCGTTGGTCAGGATCATGCCACCTCTGGGTCCCCTGAGGGTCTTGTGGGTGGTCGTGGTGACTATGTGGGCAAAGTCCAGTGGATTAGGATAGAGTCCGGCTGCGACCAGTCCCGCAAAATGAGCCATATCTACCATGAGTACCGCGCCGACTTCATCGGCTATCTCCCTGAATTTCTTGAAATCTATGATTCTCGAATACGCGCTACCGCCGGCCACTATCACTGCCGGTCTATTTTCAACGGCCAGCTTCCTGACCGAATCGTAGTCTATAACTTCACTGTCCTCGTCCACTCCGTAAGCCACAACGTTGAAAAGCTTTCCCGAGAAGTTGACCGGCGAGCCGTGGGTTAGATGACCTCCATGGCTGAGGGACATGCCCATTATCGTGACTCCGGGCTCGGTTACCGCCAGATAGGCCGCCATATTGGCCTGTGATCCGGAATGGGGCTGAACGTTGACGAAATTGGCGTTGAAGAGACGCTTGGCCCTATCCCTGGCAAGGTTTTCGGCCTCATCCACGAAACGGCAACCTCCGTAGTACCTCTTAGCGGGATACCCTTCGGCGTACTTGTTCGTCATAATCGATCCGACAGCCTCCATGACGGCTATGGAAACGAAATTCTCGGAAGCGATCAACTCCAGTCCGTTTTCCTGCCTTTTTAGCTCCTTGATAATTATATCGAATACCTCTCTATCCTTTTTACCAAGAACTTCCCACATAAGAAACCCTCCTCAGTGTGTCGATTCGAACATCTTTGCGAGTGAAACATCGTACGGTGGTCTTGCGATTCCCTTTTCCGTTATTATGCCTGTAATCAGGTTCCAGGGTGTTACGTCGAACGCGGGGTTGTAACACTTGACACCGTCGGGTGCGATCTGACTCTCCCCGATATGTGTGATCTCTCTGTGACTTCTTTCCTCTATAGGTATCTTTTCCCCATCGCTGCAGGATAGATCCACGGTGCTCAAAGGGGCGGCTATGTAGAAAGGGATTCCATGATTCTGGGCCAGTATCGCCAGCGAGTACGTCCCGATTTTGTTGGCCGAATCACCGTTTGCGGCAATCCTGTCGGCCCCGACAACCACAAGATTCACGTATCCCTTCTTCATTACCCAGCCGGCCATGTTATCGCAAATAAGAGTCACGTCGATACAAGATTTCATCAACTCCCAGGAGGTCAATCTGGCCCCCTGGAGGTAAGGACGCGTCTCGTCTGCATAAACTCTGACTCTCTTTCCCATCTCTACCGCCGATCTTATAACTCCCAGCGCCGTTCCATAATCAACAGTTGCGAGGGCCCCGGCGTTGCAATGGGTTAGTATTCCATCGCCATCTCTCACGACCGCGGAACCGTTCTTCCCGATAGACCTGTTTGTGAGTATGTCCTCCCGAGAAATGACTATCGCCTCTCTCTCGAGTGCTTTTATCAATTCCTCTGGATTCAAAGAAGACAAACCGGCAAAAAGCCTTTCCATACGCTCAAGCGCCCAGAAGAGATTGACCGCGGTTGGTCTGCTTTCGGCGAGTCTGTTCTTGACGGCCTCCATGTGTTCGGCGAGCTCTTCCGGTTTCTTATCGAATTCCATGGCTCCAAGCACGTATCCAAAGGCTGCACTTGCACCTATGGCCGGCGCGCCCCTGACCACCATGTCCTTTATAGCGCTGTAAACCTCTTCGTGTGTTTGGCATTCTACATAAACTTCCTCGACCGGTAGCCTTCTCTGGTCTATAAATATGACTCTGTCGTCGCTCCATTCGAGAGTTATGCTCTTGAACCTGGCCACTATCCCTTCACCCTCTGCAAGAGATTGTAGATCATACTCCTGTAGGCTTCCTCAAGCCGGGAGCCTCTCATATGTGTCACTATTCCCTGACCGTTATCGGCCAGTCCCACCAGTTTCGGGTCGAAAGGCAGACTGGCCAGAAGCGGAATGGAATAGCTCTCTGAGAGCCGTTTGCCGCCGCCACTTCCGAAAAGGTCTATTCTTTCGCCGCACTTTGGACAGGTGAGATAGGACATATTCTCCACCAGTCCAAGAATCTTTCTGTGCA
>NZ_DAOSEH010000107.1:0-6069 GCF_035363035.1 Mesotoga sp.
CACCGGATTCTCAGTCCGAAGGTCGGGGTTCGATTCCCCGTGGGGCTGCCAGGGTATTCCAAACTATAACGGATAACGGAGCGATATCATCAAAATGGTATCGCTCCGGTTTTTTTAGAGAATACTCTTCAAAGTTATTTAACAAGCCGAGTTCAGAACCTCACCTCAAAACCTACGAAGATCCCGGGCAACTCAGGCTTGAAAAGCTTATCCCACCTCTTAGATAACCCCGAGTGAACCACGATAGGGATCTTGGTCTTGTATCCGAGCGTGAGAACGCCGATTTTCATGTTCCCGCCAATGTTGAGCGAGAGCCTGTCTTTCTCGAAAACTCTCAGGAGATAGACATTTTCAGGCTGTATCTTCAACGTCTTCAAGTCCAGATTCACTCCGTAGGCCGAGTAGATTCTAAAGGGTCAAGGGGTACCTGCAGGGTCGGTGTTTCTTTGATCTCCTGGGTTGCTGCAATCGGTTCAGTCTCTTCTTCAACTACAAGCACCGGTACTCCCTGTGATTGTAAGGGTTTTAGAAACGCTTCGACTTCGTACTTCACAATGGCTCTTGCGGCATTTTCAACATGAGATGGGATTGACTGGTTGTCGACTCCGGCGAGTTCTTTCATAAGTTTGACGGCATGGTCTTCAATCTCTTCATTAAGCTTATCTCGTTCTTCCGTATCTTTCGTTGTCGCTTCCTTAGCATTTCTGTACATGACTTCCATATTCACGACAGCAATTTTCGCCCATCTTGTCAGCTTGTCAAGAAGAGAACCGTTGTCCGGTACGATTTTTTCAATTACCGTAGTTACCGGCTTAGCTATTGCCAGGATATTCGAGACAATCTCGCCCTTCACTTTCCAGACAAGTATTATTACGATAGCTATCGAAGCCACTGGTGCGATTATCCATAGCCACTCCATATCATTCATTCCTCCTTCTTGATCTCTCTGTATTTTGCGAGGACCTTCTTCACGAAGTCCTCAGTTTCTTTCGGCAATCTAGGTATCTTCCCCTGGATGAAGTCCTGGGCGTTTCCATAGCCCCAGTTCCAGGCGATTAAGACAAGATTTGTGTCATCAGGGAACTTTGAAAAAAGCCAGGCCAAATAAATGCTGGCCGCAACGGTCGAGCATACAGGGCAAAACGGATTGAAGGGATAACCGAACCTCTCACGAAGATCCCATTGTGTTATCGGCATAAACTGGAACAATCCCTGGGCGCCCTTTTTTGAAACCGCCTGTGGATCGAGAGAAGACTCAACACAGGCTATTGCGAAGAGAAGCTCAGGTTCAATCTTAGGGTTGGTTGCCTTCTGTCTCATCCAGGCTCTTATGTCTTCGAGAGTTATCACCATATCACCTCACAAAACCTGTCAGGAGGTCCAGAACCTTTATCCCAAACGCTCCTAGCAGGGCAAGTCCGATCGCTTTCCAGAGTTCTATCTTTTTGGATTTGATTCCGAAAGAGTTCTCCATGGCCTTTTCTATAAGTTTCTGGTTCATCTCCCACACATCCTGCATGAACTTCTTGTAGAAGCCGTTCTGCATGAAATCTTTTATGTTTGCTTCAACTCTGTCCAGCCTTTCATCAATCCTTTCGTCTTGAGCTTTGTTCATTTCGACAATCTCTTCTCTTACCTTGTGAATTATCTGCGTCTCGAATTGGTCTCGGTTTTTCAGGAATTCACATTCTTCATGCACAAGATCACCCTCAGAATATGGAATGAAAGAAGCCGTCTCAAAGGACGGCCTGTGTTATCTGTGTAGATTACATTCTCTACTATCGATCAAGCAGACTTGATCAGACAGATATCCGAAAAGTCCGCATATGCGCCGGGATTTGATGCAGTTACATTGAGAGCCAGTTCAATAGTCTCCACACCAGTCAACGAAGAAACATCGAATGTGCGTTTTGTCCAACTATGACCTGATGTAGAGTTATACACGGAAGTTCCGTTAATCTTGATCTGAAGATAATTACCCGATGTATAACCCCCTTTCTGAGTGTATATCTCAATTGAGGAAACATCCGTCATATCAATATCTGCGGACCACGCGTAATAACCAGTGGGAGCACTAGCGAGTTTGTTGATACGAAGCCCTTTACCTCCGGATGTGTAGCCGTCGATGATGGAAGACGAAACGTAATCATTATACGTATGCGGAACAGCCGGAGAACCGCCTTCCCAGACTTCGGCACTGTTCTCGTTTATCCAGACCACGCCGATATAGTCTTCATAGAGCATGATAGTTCGGCCAACGACTTCTTTGAATATCGCAGCCATAGCAGATTGTGAACAAGCAAGCCAATTTTTGCGCGTGTAAGTAGAAGTGAGAGAAGCCATCCAATCTGCCAGTTTTGCAACATATGGCATTGCTACTGAAGATTCTACCAACTCCTGTATTGCCGTATCTTCTGCAAGAACAGTGTCATACCAATAGCTACGTTGGTTATCATCAAAGATGAGCGGTACGGCAAAATGTGATTTGAAAAGTCTTTCACACCATGCCGAATCAGAGGCTAACTTTGCCTCGATTTCTGATTCCAGATATAGAAACGCACAAAGGCCAAGCTTATCTATCGCGTATTTTGCTTTTAGCGGTGTCATGTATTTATTATCAACGCTCCCGGCTTCAGCTTCCGCCTGTGTTGCTATACCGTAGTTCTCGACACTTCCCAAGCCTATATCTGATTTTGATAACTCGTCAGATCCACCCGTTGCATGGGTATTCTTATGAGCTGTCGGTGCACGAGCGTTCGTCATTCGAGAATCAGAGTTAGTAACGTATTTATTGGCTGATGAAGGCGTGCCGGAAGTTCCGGCTAAAGCGGCTTTTTGATCTGAGGTCGGGTCATTGGCGTTATTATGATGCGCTGTTGCATTGCTGGTGTGAGAGGAAATGGAGCTGTTTATCTCAGTCTGAGTAACAAATGTCGAGCTATGTTTTTCATTTCCATGTGACAAAGGTACTCTTTCGTCGCTCAACCTGCTGTCGTTACCCTGACACACCGTACCCGACGTAGTACCGAAACTCTTGTTGAACGCGTCATTTTTGCTGAAAGCAGGCTCGTACACTCCCGAATGGCTGTGGCTCGGAATGTACGACCTCAGCCTCCCGTCTTTGAACTCATATGCGGCTATGGCTGTTGTCATTCTTATGCTGGTTGTGGTGTTGTTCATGACACCGAGTAACAGATATACATAACCGTCGTCGGTAGTGGGGAGCGTCTGAGTCAGGAAGTCCGTTCCCCCTGCTGTTCCTGCTCCTGCGAGCTTGAAACTTCCGTTGGCCTGTATCGTTCCTTTGAGATAGATAGGTCTGTACGCCGCCCAACCCGAAGCAACATTGGCTGTATAATGCAAGTTCCCGTTAGTTACTCCGTTGTACCAGTAGCTAGCGTGTGTGCCGTTTGCAGCGATATCGGCTGTATAACCATAATACAGGATCGGCATATTTATATCCAATTCCGCATTTGAAACAGTTTTGCTCGTTCCAGTGCCGTTCTCTTTGGTCAGTGGATAAAGCCTTCCGTCTGTGCCGAACATCACTATCTTGTAATCGTAGATCGGGTCTGTGCCGGCCTGAAGAGTACAATTCCACCTCACGGTGTAAGATTCCGTATCATCAGACGTGTCGTGCGAACCCATGATCTGCAATTTGTTCAAGACCGCATCATACAACATCGGTACAACAGCTTCTCCGCTAAAATAGAGTGTTGTGGTTGAAGCGTTTGCAACGCCTAGACGAACGTTTACGCCATTGATCGTTGGAGCTGCTGCAGTATTCCCATATTTGAAGCGCACAAGATAGAGCGTTCCGGCCTCGAATGTAACTGGTTCGTCTGTTACTTTTGCCGCCGTAGCCGCTGCCGTTTGCACAGTCAAGGTCACTATGTGATTATGCGAATACGAAGCGGCTGCCGTTACCCACGCTGAACCATTCCACAGCTTCATGAGCGAATTGGCCGTGTCATACCAGATTGTCTTGTTTGCAACTTTATTTGTCGGCTCGGTGCTTTGCTCGTAGAAAACGGGCATTTGGTCTATCTTGTCGAAGTTGAAATTGAGATCGGCGATATCGGCGGTATCCGAATACTCGGGTTTCTTGAAACCATGATTTGAAGTTGTCTGCATGACTATCCTCCGTAAGGTGACCAGATGCCCGATCGGTCTTTTCCGTATACATTGATTCTTTGAGTACCTTCCTGGAGTTCATCCGCCTGAATTTGCGAAGTGATTGATACCCCGGCTTCTATAAAAGCTATCTGAGCCCAGGAAATCGAGTTTGATTCCAGAAAGCTCCAGGTCTTATTGTTCGCAGCCGACCAGTCGAATTTCTCTTCTTCCAACAAGTCCCCGGAGTTCCATGAGGTGCCGAGTCGATTTATTCTCCAGGCTACTATGTTCACATCGGACTTGAAAGTGACAAGCGACGAATCAAACCCGTACATATAAGAGAGCTTGAAAGTCGAAACGGCAGTAACATCGATCATATGAACACCAACTTCAGAGATTCCCTCTTGACAGTCGGGTTTCCCTGAATCTCCGCATACCACTCGTAATAAATGGTCTTCGGATTAGTTCCGGCCGGTAGGGTGTAGAGATAATAGTAGTGACCGAGTTCTACCCTGTTTTCGGATGTTATGGCAATGCTTGAGACCACACCGAACTTTGAGTCATAAACAATGAGCTTTATATTCGATGGGTCCACGGGGTTTCCGTCGAAGTCTTTGAAGAAAGCTTCCAGCTTAACCGTATTCCCAAATTGATACTGCATAAAATCACTCCTTGCTTCTATTTCAGCAACTCTTCGAAGAAGCGTAGTAGAAGAAACAACAACTATGGTTTTACCGCCGATACCAAGACTTTGCAGGTCTATGTCTCCGATGATCTCCTGGAGATCTATCTCGGGGACTTTCGATATAGCAGAAATCAGAAGCGGGATCTCGTTGGTCTCGATTTCCAGGCCCGTTACTTCGTCTTCTCCGAATACAAGGACTGCTTTCTGTACTGAGTTAGAAAGGTTGAAAACGGTATCCCTGGCTCTTGCATAAATATTGGCAATACCCGGCGCTACATTGTGAAAAGGAATGAATCCTTCGAAGTAGGTGCCGTAATAGGCTATTGTAGCGTTCTGCTTTATCCCTTTCGAATCGATTACATATAGCTCGAGAGTCGGATCAAGTAACTCGTCTCCTTCTACTCTGACGGGGCAGTAATCTCGACCCGTATAGTCAGGCGTAAAAAGCGCAATCTGAGGGCCTGTTGTGTCCAGTTCAAGGAAGAAATACGCATTCATGACAGCCCTCCAGTAGAAGGCAGAGCGGGTTTTCCCCGCTCTGCACAGTCGTTATACCGACCAGTTTCCGGCCTGGTCTTTGACGAAGACCTTGATTATCTTCTGGCCGTCGCCCGCGCTGGCAGCCTCGAGATCGGCACCGTAAACCTGACAGTTGATAGGCGTGCTTGCCGGATAGTCTCCCGCGTTCCCACTCATATTCGTTGAACCACCAGTCGTAGGAATCTGAGTTCCGGAGTTGTGGTCTGCTCCTGTAGAGCTGACGACCTTGACTTTGAACTCATCGAAGATGGAGTCAACGGAGAAAGAGAAGGAAGCGACATTCTTTCCGGAGACCTTCGAGATTTTCGAAACGTCCGGACCGGATATGGTCACAATCGGCCTCGTCGTATCGAGGATTATGCTTGCCGAAGCCTGTCCAGACTGGTTCCAAACATCGTCTCTGACTTTGAAATACACTGTCTTCGAGCCATCTCCGGACTCGAGTTTTATCTGCTTGGTGGCTGTCCAACTTATCCAGTTGGAGTTGGCTTCGGTGCCCTGGACATCCGCATCATAGGTAGTATCGACATCTCCCCAAATCTTGATCTGGTAACCTGTCTTGTCGGCGTCGCTACAAGACAGCGCCGCGTTTATCAACTGCTGAGTAGCGTACTGAGCACCACTCTCGAGAACTATTTGCGGATTCGCAGGACCCGTGGTGTCCAGTGTCAAGTTGAAATAACTTGCCATTTGCATCCCTCCAAAAGTAAACCGCCCTTTCGGGCGGT
>NZ_DAOSEH010000108.1:0-5636 GCF_035363035.1 Mesotoga sp.
TTCTTCTCTCGTGTTTTTCGCTCTCACCTTCTCGTGATAGGAGCACTACGGGATGGAAGAGAATAAGAGTGGTTCTTCGTTGGAGACCAAGAGTACTTATAGGCCTCCGTGAAAATCCCGGTCATGAGGTTTCTTTAAGGCCAGTTTTCTGGATACTGCTATTTTCGTCTCCTAAAGGCTTGAATATAAGCCGCGAGGTCTTCTCTCTTGTTGATACTGATTATGTATATTGTATTCGAGTCTGTGTCAATAGAGAATACGATTCTATATTTCTTTCTGAAGAAATAGGTCTTGAAAAAGCCAGATAGATCAATTCCGTGCTTGTTACCAAGAGCCACTCCAATATAGGGATTTGAGGAGATCTGTTTCAATTTGCCTTTTGCGAGCGCCTTAGCCTGGCCATCCAGTTCGATAAGTTCTCTCAATGCTTCGGGGTGATATTTGATCGTCCAGGCTTTCATAAGCTGTCAATATCCGCCTCAAGGTATTCTTCTTTTGGCGTTTCTGCCCTTGCTTCCAAAATGCCTGCAATCTCGGATCTTTCGATCAGTTCTTTCAGCTCGATTAGTTTTTCGTACTCCTTTATGTTCATCACGGCGTATTTTATCTCACTGTTTTTGATTACCAGCAATGCTCGCTTGCTCTTTTCAAGCTGTTTGAAGTATTTTGCCGGACTCCTTGATAGATCCGTCATGCTCACTGTGGCATCTTTAGATAACCCGTCCATTTTATATTGCCTCCTTAGTTTTAGTATTATAATACGTATTATTATACAACTTTTTTATGCGGAAAGAGAGCTAGGAGCTGGCCTTGGTCCTTCGTCCAGGAGCGTGAACCCGTCATTCGAAAGAGCGGGAAGAGGAGAGAGAAAGAGAGAGAAAGAGAGAGAAAGAGAGAAATAGGAAAAATACAACAGACTCCGAAAGAGTGAGAAGAGAGACGTGAAAATCGGGGACAGACGTCAGGAGCCCGTCAGTCCCCATTTTCACGAGAAGAGGAGAGAGCTACTTTTCTCTCGTGAGCGAAGCGAACTTTCGATGCGCTTTCTCGGCTCTTACAAACAACCCACAACGGTTCTTAGTAGGAGCACTACGGGATGACAGTGCAGGGGCGTTGCGGAATGACGGGATCGTGCGAAAAACGGGACGCGAAAAATGGGACAGACGTCAGGAGCCCGTCAGTCCCCATTTTCGCTTTCGCCTTCTCGTGATAGGAGCATTACGGGATGACAGTGCGGGGAATGGGAGGAGGTTATTCAGGTCGACAACTAGTGTGATACATTTGTATCACTAAAGATTATATACGTGATACAATGACTTTGAGGTGATGATTATGAAGACTGTTAATGTCAGGGATATTCGAAACAGGTTCAGCGAGATTGTTGACAGCAAAGAAGAGCTTTTGGTTCTTAGGCGCGGGGTTCCGATCATGAAGGTATCACCCGTGTCTAAGGAGGATTTGATGAATTACTATCTTTCAAAAGCCCATGAAGAAGCGAGAAAGATTGGACTCAGCGAAGAAGAGGGATTAGGAGTTCTAGATGAGGTAAGAAAAGAGATGAAAGATGAAGGTAGTTATTGATACGAATGTTGTGATTTCAGCGGCTCTTGGCTCCAGAACATGTAGTAGAGCCATTATTAAGGCACTGGAGCAGGAAGTAATTGAACCGGGAATATTCCCGCAAGAGTTGCGAAGGTTTATAGTGAAATTGATGGAAAAGTGTAGAAACGCTGAATTGGAAGCTCTTTCCAGCTTTATAGAATATTTTATAACGATGGTAGAAATTGTCGACGACTACCAGTTGGTTGGTTTCAGTACCGATCTTCCGGACAATCATTTCATTTCATTGGCGGCGGCCAGAAATGCCTTGCTTATAACCGGAGACAAGCTCTGTCTGCAAAGCGCACTGCAAGGCAATGTAAAATGCAAGACGCCATCACAATATCTGAAGGATTCTCTTTGACGCTCTCTAAAAGAGAGTTAAGAGCCGTCCTTCGAAAGAGCGAGAAGAGAGAGAAAGGGAGAGAGACGCGAGGAAAAATAGGGACAGACTCCGAAAGAGTGAGAAGAGGAGAGAGAAAGAGAGAGAAGAGAGACGTGAAAATCGGGGACAGACGTCAGGAGCCCGTCAGTCCCCATTTTCACGAGAAGAGGAGAGAGCTACTTTTCTCTCGTGAGCGAAGCGAACTTTCGATGCGCTTTCTCGGCTCTTACAAACAACCCACAACGGTTCTTAGTAGGAGCATTACGGGATGACAGTGCAGGGGCATTGCGGAATGACGGGATCGTGCGAAAAACGGGACAGACATGAAGAGATTTGTCAGTCCCGGTTTTTCGGGGCAGGCTCTGCGGGGGCATTCACTGGATGACGGGATCGGGTAGAAACGGCGCGGGAGCATTACGGAATGACCCTATAGTGACAGTATTGTCGTTTTAGGTTTCTCCCCAGTGACGCGATACACGCGATACAAATATGGCCTGTTTCTTTAGTATAATATGCTATGGAAGGAGGAATCGATGCCAACAATAAGTATGTTCTACGGAATAATTGTGAGGATGTACTGCTCTCATAATGAGCACAATCCTGCTCATATACACGTTTACTATCAGGAGCACAGTTCTACCGTCTCAATTCCCGATGGAGAACTTCTAAGTGGCGAGATTCCTGTAAAAAGCTTCGATTGGTTCAGGCATGGATTGAGCTTCATTCCGATGAGCTAATCGCTAACTGGAAACTTGTGACAAACGGTGAACTTCCCTTCAAGATAGAGCCCCTAAGATAATGGAGGTATTGACATGAGTATTGGAGTAAAGTCGATAAAGAGCTGTAAACCTTATCAACTCATACTTGAGTTCAGTAACGGGGAAGAGAGAGCGATAGATCTGGAGGGAATACTGAACAAAGGAAAATTCTCGGAGCTACGAGACCCGAAGGTCTTCTGCTCGGCTCGTATTAGCTTTGATACAGTAGAATGGTCCAATGGACTGGACATCTGCCCAGAGTACCTATTTGATCATTCAAGGCCTATAGCAGTACTTCGTTGAGAAAAGAGAATTCAGGAAAAATAGGGACAGACTCCGAAAGAGAGAGAAGAGAGACGTGAAAATCGGGGACAGACGTCAGGAGCCCGTCAGTCCCCATTTTCACGAGAAGAGGAGAGAGCTACTTTTCTCGTGTTTTTCGCTCTTTGTTCTTAGTTCAGGAGAGCATGCGCGGATGAGCGGGAAGGCTAACAAGATCTATCCTAGATCGCCTATTATGTTATATTGAGAAGTATTTTTATGAGTTCGAGGACCTGGCACATCACTTCTTCCGAGACTCTGCCGATTCTCTTTTCCAGTCTATCTCTCGATATGGATCTTATGTCTTCGCTTTTGATGTAGCTTGTGAGATCAAGCCCGGTTTCTTTGCCGGATATCTCAATATGAAGGGGGATGGATTTGTTTTTTGATGTAATTGGAACTACGATCACGAGTTCTGCCGGTCCGTGGTTGAACTGGTCAACAGAAATTACCAGGCATGGTCGAAAACCGGCCTGTTCTCTACCTCTGATCGGGTTCAGGTTCGCCAGCCAGATTTCGCCTCTGGAAGGTAGGTTATTAATCTTTGTCCAGTCCATCTGCGAGCGCCGTTTCCCATTCTTCTCTCTCGTTCTGTTCGTCTTTCCAGAGTTCTTCCCTTTCTTTTAGTCTTGCAAAGGCCCTGTTGGCATCGTTCAGAAGCATTTTCCGCCTGTAGGCATCTACCGCTTTAGCCAGAATCTCCCCTATCGTTTCGCCGCTGGCCGAAGCCATGGCCTTAAGTCTGGAGTGAGTTTCGGATGAAATTCGCACGATCTGCGTCTTCAAGATATATCACCACCGAGTAAACATATTTGTATACTGATAATATAACATACTTTGTATGAAAGGCGACCCGGAAAAAGGGGGGAAAATAGAAAATAGGGACAGACTCTATTTTCACGCGCGATTCGGCCTCTCCATCCTTCGAAAGAGCGAGAAGAGGAGAGAGGAAGAGACTGAAGAGAAGAGCGAGATCTCGTTTAGATGCACAACGGGATGTGTGCGCGAAAAATGGGACAGACGTGAGGAGAATCGTCAGTCCCTATTTTCGCTGCTAATAGAGAAACCCGAAGAGGAACAGCGGGATGATGTTCTCGAATCCGATTTCGATACCGTCACGCAGTACGAATCCGTTTGAAGAATCCTTTAGTTGGCGTCTTCCTTTGTCTGGACCACCGACTTCGAAAGTTATTTCTCTGTCTTTCACTCGCACGGAAAAGTCACCGCTGGCCGGTACGCAAATCCCCAGATGACTGACTTGCGAAACGAAGAAGGCTTCGCGTATCGTTCCCATGTTTGCCTCAAGATTCCATTGCGAAAGGCCGAGAGCATAGTAGAGATTGGTTTCACCGAGAAAGACTTTTGAACCGCTCCGCATTCCTTTTATTCCTCTTCCGCACGGAAGGACTCTTTTCAAAACTCCTGCCCTCTCGAGAGAATCTAGATAGGTGTATAAGGTGACTTTGGTTATTCCTAACTCCTTACAAAGCGACTCGGGAGAGATTGAAGGAACAACACTGGTTGCCACAAAGGCGATGATCTTCTTAATGATTGTTGCCGCCTCGCCTCTCAGCGAATCTTGTTCGACAACATCCTGATAAATCGCTTTGTCTAGAGTGTTTAGTATTCTCTCGTAGTAAGAGCCGTACGAAAGACGGAAAGGGTATGAACCGGTTCTCAAGTACTCCCTGAACAGCTCCAGCGGCTGTAGCTTCTGAAGCTTTCTGCTGATATTTATATGATTCTCGAGAAGCTCACTGATACTTAATGCGGGAAAATTTTCGCCTTTCTCCAGATTGACGAATTCTCTGAATGAGAGATGCCTCAGTTCACTCAATACCGCTCGCCTTGAGAGGTCTGCGGTCCCTTTCATTACGGAGTACCTCGAGCTGCCCGAGAAGTGAATCCGCTTTCCCGGATGCGAGTCATGCAAGGCTTTGATGTCATTTGCCCATCCCGGCTGCCTGTGAGCTTCATCTACCACTAGCGTCTTTCCGCCAAGCTTGAAGAATGTGTCTCCTATGGCGTATATTCCCTCTCTGAGAACTAAGGGATTGTCCCCGGAGATGTACAGAAAACCCTTCTGTCCTTTCTCAAGGATCTTCTGCAGAAGCAAAGTCGTCTTTCCGCAGCCTCTGGCTCCAACGATTCCCAGAAGCGGATCATTCCAATCAATGAGCTCATATGCGTAACGCTTGAACTCTGTAGGAACAGAATTGAAAAGTCTCTCCTGGATCTCGAAAAAGGGTTGAAGGTCTACCATATCGCACCTCCATTTAGTTGATTACATTATACCATTCTAGCGATTGGAGTTTAATATACTTTACCGACTAACAAATAGAACTCTATTTTTCACGAAAGAGCGGCGAGAAGAGCGGAGACCGGAGGAGAGAGGGAGGGGGTGGGACGCGAAAAATGGGACAGACGTGAGGAGCCCGTCAGTCCCTATTTTCGCTCCCTTACCGTCATTCTCGAGCTTGACTCAGAATTACGGTTTTCTAAGGAGTGGATCCCGGATCGTAGTAGCATTACGGGATGACAGTGTGCGCGAAAAATGGGACAGACGTGAGGAG
>NZ_DAOSEH010000109.1:0-5556 GCF_035363035.1 Mesotoga sp.
CGCCAGAGAACTTATTAAAAACTACATAGTGCTCCTTGAAAGCGAAGGGCTTATCGAGTAGTTAGGTATAAAAAACGTCCCCGAACTTGCCGGGGACGGTTGATCTTTTAGAAAATGCTGTACCAGAGACCGCCACCACCCAACTCATCGATCATAGCCAATCCGTCATCGAGTGTTCCGTGGGCCGTTATTCTGTCTCCGTTTATGTTGACGGTGGCGGTGACTACCGAAAGATCTCTGGTGATGGTCACATTATCTATCCAGGCCGTTTCTTCATAGTTCCCGAAGCTCATAAGTCTGTACATCTCGAACCTTATCGAGTGTTGACCGGCCCGGAGAGAAATCTTAACTCTCTGCCAGTCAAGCTCGCCATCGGATTCTGCAACCAGCGAATCGTCTATGAAGAGCCTGAAGGAACAAAGCCAGGGAGTGCTGGATACCTTGAGATCGAACTCGAGTTTCGAAGGTTCGGCCACGGCTACGGTAGTTTCGAAGTAACTCCTTTGCTCCATGTCGCCGATTGCGCCGAATCTGGCACTGAAGGAACCGTCTTTGGCCGTTTTGCTCTGCACATAGGGCAGTTCGTCGCCTCCAAGACTCCAGTCGAAATCTCCACCGTTGAAATTTCCACTTTCGAAATCGTCGGCATAATCGGGTTCAAGTTCATCGAAGGCCAGCGAATCTCCTTCGACGATCAAATAGTACCGGCCTCCCTCTGCCAGATCAGGAAACTGAATAAAGGCCGACCTGGTGAAAGGAGTCGAAGCGTAAACCTTTCCGTCAACATCAACTATCTTAACTGTGAAATCGCCATCGACTGAAGTTTCAACATCGGCGCCAAAGGTGGATTTGAAAGCCACATCGATCTCCGTGTTCTCTTCTAGAACAGCATCGTGGATAGTCTCGCTTCTCTCCTCCTCTATTCTCCAGTTCGGTGAGTTTGTATCGAGATAATCCGGACCACCCAGGTATATGTCGTATATGCCCTGCTCAATTGCGTAGAAGTTGGCCTCTCCTTCGCTGTTGGTTTTTGCGTAGTATTTTCGTCCCCCTTCCCGATCGAGTGTAACGTAAACGGCAGGTATATCAAGCCTTCCGCTTCTGTCGCTCACCCGAACACGGAGAAAGCCTTCTTCATCGTAGAGGTCTGGATTCAGTACCAGTGTGGAAGATGCATCGATTCTTCCGTAACCGGATTTTTCATCTGGACCCGGAGTTCCTAAGTCAACGGCGCCACTTTCAAGCGTCTTCATTAGTTGAAAGGGGGTGATGTCGGGATACTTTTCGATTAAAAGAGCAGCCAGCGCCGAAACATACGGACAGGCCATCGATGTTCCGTCCCAGTACTCGTAGGGTTGACCGGCAACTCCAGATTCTTCGAAGTAATTAGGTCCCTCGTATTCCGGCACACATGATAGGATATTCTGGCCGGGTGCTACCACAGATATGTACTCACCCCAGTTGGAGAAGTCAGCCACACTGTCGCGTACGGTCGATGCGCCTACGGCGATAACACCAGGATAGCCGGCAGGATAACTCGAGCTGCTTTTGTAAGAGGCGTTTCCCGACGAGGCGATGAAGGCTACTCCTCGAGAAAGAGCGTAGTCGACGGCCTCCTTGAGGAGCATGGAGTACCCGGAACCACCCCAGCTGTTTGAGAGAATATCTGCGCCGTTGTCTACGGCCCAGACGATTCCCCGCGCTACACAGTCGTCGCCGGCGTATTCAAGCATTCCCCACTGCCAGACGAAAATATTGATCGGCATGATTTTTGCGTTATACGCGAGTCCTGCAATCCCTACTCCGTTGTCTTTTCCGGCGGCTATTATTCCGGAAACGTGCGTTCCATGATCATCACTCGTCTCCCAGGCGATGTCACCGTCTGTACCGGGTGCTATTTCACAGTTGTTGTAGGTGTCGTACCCGGTTACGAACTGTCCCACTAGATCGTGATGGCTGCCGTCTATTGGGGAATCTAGAACGGCTATCACCACTCCGGTTCCGCTAGCCGTCTCCCAGGCTGTTTCTGCTCCCAGTTTTTTAAGTGCCCACTGGTACTGCAAAAAAGGGTCTCCCGTTTGTCCGGCCAGAGAAACATCCCCCATGTTGTTCCTTTTTACAGGCTGGATTATATACCTTCTATAGACAGGCTCGATGTAGCGTATTCCGCACAGATCAATCCTTTTCAGCCGATCGTAGATTTTCGAGATCTCCACCGGTAGTTTTATCGAAGCCGCTTTCAACTGGGGTATCTCGACGACGATCTCCGCGCGAATGCTCTTCACAAAATCCTCGAGAGCCCCTCTATCTTCGTAACCCACTATCATTCTATCTTCGAATACTTCATATCCCTGGAGCTGTCCGAAACTGTTCCGACCCTGCTCCTCCTCTTTGGATGGCGTCAACCTGAGACAGCCTGCCGCGAGAAAGATCAAAATGACCATTGAAACAACCAGAAACGGACTATATTTATGCAACATCGTTTTTGCTCCTTTCATTTCATTCGCCTGTAGTGAAGACTTTGAAGCCTGTAAGTGGCACTTCCGGCCCGTCCATGAAACTGCCCGTAGCCACCGAGTAAGAGGCACTGTCGTCATCGATCACATAGGCGCCGGCCGAAGCGACAACCCACTCGTATGTCTTGTTAGCTTCAAGCTTATCATACTGGTAAGGGTAAATTCCTCCGGAAAAGATGAACCAGTCATAATCGAGAGGGAGATCGACATTTCCGAAAAACTTTACTTCTACCGGCCCGGGGTCGGCGGTCACAAACTCGTAAGGACGGAAGTAGTTGAATTCATCGACCGTTCCGGGAAGTATTTCGATATCCGATTGTACGAAGTCCGTGATCTCCATGAAATACCTGTAAGTGACCTCTCCCTCGCTCGAGAGTATCTCCCTCGACGGCTTCCAGATGAATGATGGATTTCTCGAGACTTCAGTTGCCGCGTCGGCCGGAGAGGTCTGCACCACTTGGAAGGCCTCCAGAGGGACAACCGAGCCCAGATCGGTCGGCGTGGATTCTAGCGTTCCGTAAACCGATGAAACTCTGTACCACACTTCTTTTTGTGGCTCCAGGAGCGCTGACTTATCGGTGTAAGCTCCGATCGAATTCCAATCGGTCTGCGTCTGAGAGACGAAGGCGATCTTTTTATAATTCGCACCGTCGAAGGACCGGTAAATGTTGTAGCCATCAGGTCTTTCGAACTCTTCCTGCTCTCCAATATCGAACGACGAGTAACTCGAGTGATCGAGCCACTGGATGTCTATCCAGAGCGTTCCAGAGCCAGGAGCCGCTCCTGGTTCGTAATTATCCGGTGCCACTTTTACCGAGTAAGGGTTCTCTTCTCTGTAATAGGAAATTCCGTCAACGCTGCCGGTATAGCAAAAGAGATTTTTGAAAGTCGGTTCGTCCCCCCACAACTCCCGCAGAAAGGTGAAGGGGAGAGGCTGGTAGAGATTGACAGCTTCTCTCTGGGTCGAAAGGTTCAAGTACTCTATGTGATCGGTTCTGTTGTCGTTGTGATCGTAAACAACCACGTGGAAGGGAACCACTCCGTTATAGCCCGCCGGATCGAACTCGAAGGTAACTTCGCTGGTATCGATTGCCGTCTGTTTCTCAGGCGTCAACCTGCCGCTACCTGGCACTTCGCCGAGATCGGCGTACAGCACTTTAATCTGGTTTGCACCTGTCACCGTTATATGTGCCTTGAAGTATGAAGAGACGGACCTGTCGGGGAGAGGTTGACCGCTCAGATCAACGAATTCCACGGACACTTCCGGTGCGTAACTAATCGGCTGGTCTAGCTCCAGAATGGCTTTTCTAAGTATTACCTCGACTGTTTCACCGGTCACGTACTCGACCTTTAAGCCCGAAATTTTGCTTATTGCGCACTCCAAGCCAGTGAAATAGACATCCACATACTCGACTTCTCTACTCAGAGTCACTTTGGCGATACCGTTTTCATCGCTTTTCGATTTGCCGATTAAATTCATAGTTGAGTGCTCATACACGTTAACCTGTGCACCCAACACTGACGATCCGCCATTGGCAGCCACCAGAGAGAACTTCAAGATCGACCCCGAAGGCATTCCCCAGGGCAGGCAAGAAGTAAGAGCCAGAGCCGTGAGCGCAACAATTACGATCGGTACTGCTTTTTTCGTCTTTCCCACTTTCCCACCTCCATCAACAATCATTGAAAGAACCTGTCCAGAGTTTCATAGACCAATTTTCTTGAACTGTCGCGTTTAAAACTGTAATATGTTCTGTGATCTATCCTGTAAGCCCTCACGAGGCCGGCACTTTCAAGGAGTGCGAGATGATGGGTTATGTTTGAATTAGCCACGCCCAGTTCCCTTGCTAGCTCCTGGCCGTACATATCTCTCCCCATAAGAAGCTTCAATATCATGAGTCTCGTTTCGTCGGAAAGGATTTTCAGCAGCCTTCCGGTAGATATCACGGGGTGTTTTGTATCGGCTATCACCTGAGATCTTCTGTAACCGATTACATACGAATCTCTTCCGATGTCGTCGAGCGAAAGCTGGAGCCTTTTGAGTTCCATGAAGTAAGAAGCAGAAAGCGTAATTTCCCTTATCTCTTCGTCCCTTGTGTAATCGAAACCAACCAGTAACGTGAAATAGTCGTTGCCGTATCTATTTATGTTCCTGAACATTTCCTCTTCGAAAGCCATAATTTTATCATCAAGCGAAATTGCCAGTTCATCGAAGATGTTGTCGGAGTACCATCCGAGAAGGCTTAATAGCTCGTCCTTCATCTCCTGTGGTTTCTTCATAAACTGGAGCAAATCCCAACTGTGGCTGGCGGAGATGTTCATATTCTCTTCTATGAACTCGAGTGCCTTTTCGGTATTCTTGATAAGCGAGTGAACGAGCCTGTCATCGATCTCAATGGTGTCGGGCGCAGGTGGGATTATGAATCTTTTCAGTATCTCAATACCTGAAGTTGATTCCACAGCCTTAATGAAGCTTCTGTGGTCTTTCAAATCGAGAGCTGAGATAAGAAGTGCCAGCGACATTCCAAAAGGCGCATTAAGGGAGAAGTATTTCCCCGCCAGGCTCAGAACATCTTTCGGAAACCGTTGCTTGGTCTCGCTCACCCATGACTGCAGCTGTTCGTCTGGAGAGAAACCCACCTCCTCTAGATCGTGTTTGTAGGAGAGAACCAGTTCTTCGTGATTAACAAGTCTAAAAAGACTGGTGAGAAACTCGTAGGCGAGAGTATGCTGGATTCTCAGAATATTTACTATATTCATTGAATAACCTCCAACTTTCGATATCAATTGAAAATTATTCTATCACAAAGAGGGTAGCAATGGCAAGATCTGTGTTTGCTTCTTGGTGCCTCAGCACTTTGACTTAACAAAAGAGCATAATAGCCATCCCTGGGAAGAGCGTTGGTTAAGGAACGCTAGAAGAGGAAGATATATATGTGAAAACTCTCGCCTTCTCGTGAGCGGAGCAAACTCTCGACGTTCTTTATCGTTTTACGAGCAAACTGGCCAGTCGTATTTTATGCTTATTGGATGATCCTTTTTG
>NZ_DAOSEH010000110.1:0-5496 GCF_035363035.1 Mesotoga sp.
GCTCTGGGAAGACTGAGGAAAGGTGCTGAAGGGAAATTAGAGAGAGGATTTTCGAAGGAGATCTCAGACTCGTCGAAAGCGGCCGAGAACCTTATCAATTCTATATAGTCTCTTCTGGTGGTCTTTTACTCAAAAGTGAAGGAGTAAATGACAGGATATATATGGCCGGTGAACTCGCCGATCCGATCACCATAACCGGTTGTAACCACAGTGGAGATCTTTTCACCATAGGCTATTCGTCGGTACTGGTCGGCAGCAAGGAGGAATTAAGAGAATACCTGGTAGCCAAACCTGAAAGACTGAAAAGAGTCTTCGACAGTGTCCGTCAGGAAATATCTGCCTGTGAACGTTACAGAGATATGGACTTCGAGGATTACATGAAGAAGCTCATACAGGCCAAACAAAGATGGCTCGATGAGTTCCCTCCGCTTCTCTTCGGTGAAAAATCTCTCTATCGTAAAGGTGTAAAGCTCATAGAGAGAGGTGAATTTGCTGAGGCCGAAGAGGTTCTCAAATTCTACATCTCTCATTACGAGAACTCACCTCTGACCTGGCCGGCGATGATCTTTTATGCGGTAAGCTGTATCTACAACAGGAAAGTAGAAGTCTCCCTCAAGACCATCGTTCAGATCATGAGTGGAGCAAACAACGAACTTTCTTTTCTTGCAAGGAAGATGGTTTGTTATCTCGAACTTCTCGAGACCTCCTATAGACTGATAACTAAAGGCCCGGGTTACGGTAAGGATTTCTTCAATCATTTCGCCGATCTCCTGTCGGACAGATCCTCCAGGGCCAGGGGCGATACAGTTATATTTGAGGAAGGGAACAAGTCCAACAACGTGGTCTTTCTGCTGGAAGGAAATCTGAAATTTCTTAAAACAAGCAGAAGTAGGACATCGCTACTCTTCACAATCGACGCTCCTGACTCGGTTGGAGAGATCCACGCATTCACCGGAGGAAGCTGGGATACTACGGTGGTTGCAGGTGACGATTCAAGGTTCGCGGTTCTTGGTGACGAAGAGTTTTTCGATATTCTAATAGAAAAATTTCCCCCGGAGGGGTTCAGACTGCTCGAATATCTGCTCGGCTATTCAAGAGAGATGCGGGGCTATTGAGCCCCGTTTTTTTCAATGAAGCTTATAGATCATCTCAGTCTGCACGAGTAGTATTTCCGGTTCGAGTTTTTCGGCGGCTTTGAACAACGCATCTTCTTCCGGAACGGTTGGAAACAAGAGAAGATAGCCGTTGCCTTTTGCTATGCCACAGACAGCTTGAAGCACCTCATGAAAATCGGAACGTTCCGATGGACCGGAGTCGACCACATACATAACATCCTCTTTCTGACCCCAGACACAGTATCCGATTTCCCTTTCGCTCTCATCTACTATTCTGTCGAAGTTGTATAAATCCAGGCGGGAAAAATTCGATGGCTCGCGCTGCCATTCAGGCTGTCTGCCGTACTTACCCATAGTACAGAGAGCCTTTTCCATTACTACGTCGGGCGTGGTTCTCTTAAGAACGTAACCGTTATTGCCGCATTTTCTGAGGAAGAAAGTGACCAGGTCCCTCTTCTCGCGAAAACCAAACTTTCTGTAAAAGCCCATGGCCCTCGAATCCTTCTTGAGAACCTCCAGCACTACGCTATCGCTGCCCCTCCATTTACAGATCTTCACCGCCTCGTCAACCATCTGAAAACCGACGCCGCTCCTCCTGAACGATGGAATAACGCCCATAAGATCGATTCTGGCCCGCTTGTCTCTGAAACTGAGCAGAACTATCCCGACCGGTTCATCCTTCATATCCATGACGAACGAATCGGACAGCGAGATACTGTTCTCGTGGACATCGCGATCGAAGCTCTCGAGATTCCACTGCATTCGCAACGCATAATCTTCGAAAATGATGTTGAGGAGATTCACCACATCGACCTTTGAGAGTTCATCCAGCTTTCTAAAAGCTCCTTCAATCACTTTTTATCGCCTCTCGTTTCGAAATAATTGTGTTCCTCTATCAACTCCTCCTGAAGATTCTTCAGCTTCCAGGATATATTGTTCTCCGTCGTGGTGGCGAAGATCCATCTTCTCCCGACAGCCTTTTTGATGAAACTCACCGCACGACCTACGAGCTCGTTTTTGAGACCATCGAAGACGACGAAGCAATACGCTTCGTTCTCGTCCCCCCGCCTTCCTCCGTTGGAAAAGAGTTCCCGCTCAATGTTCTCTCCTTTTAGAATGGATTCGACGGTGTATTGTTCAAATCCGCGGCAATCAACTATTACGATTCCCGGAATTCTCTCTCTCAAAACATCCAGTGCTTCCTGGTCGCACCAGACCAAAATACTCGCTTTTCGATTCACCGCAAACACCTCATTGTATGGGGCTTTTCTTTTTGAATCTCACGGAGAGATTGTCTATCAAGTCGTAAAGAACAGGGGTCAGCAAAAGCGTAAAGAGAGTTCCCACCAGCAATCCTCCGGCGATTATTAGAGCGAGGGGGCTCTCTAATTCCGAACCTTCTGACTTTATGAAAGCCGTAGGGAGTAATGCGACAACAGTCGTCAGAGATGTCATCAGAATCGGCCTTGCCCGCCTGCCAGCCCCTTCAAGGATAGCTTCTCTCTTTTGCATTCCACCCTCCCTCAACTGATTTATCTGAGTTATCATCACTATTCCGTTGTTAACTATGACGCCTGCCAGTGTAAGTACTCCCACCAGGCTG
Organism: Mesotoga sp.; assembly: GCF_035363035.1. NCBI lineage: Bacteria > Thermotogati > Thermotogota > Thermotogae > Kosmotogales > Kosmotogaceae > Mesotoga > Mesotoga sp. The sequence continues at coordinate 2,719 of NZ_DAOSEH010000110.1, forward strand.
CTGATGTTTATAGTGAGATTGAACAGGTAAGAAACGACGACCACGCCGACAAGAGCCATCGGAAGGGTGCAGAAGATAACCAGTGGATACACCAGTGATTCGAACTGGGCGCCGATTATTAGATACATGAAGACTATCCCTGCTAAGAGAGCAAAGCCGAACTGCTCTATTATCTGCTCTATAAGGTCTCCCTGACCTTTCAGCTGACATTCGGCCAGGCCATCCCGGCCGTCTATGATTGATCTCACTTCTTCTACAACCTGTCCGAGAGGTCTGCCCATCACGTCGGCTTTCACATAGCCAACCCGCTGTTTGTCAAAGTGCTCTATTGTTGAGGGGCTTTCCCTTATCTCCATGCTGGAGACTACGCCGACATAGGTTTTGCTTCCAAGCAAAGAATCGATCGGAAGGGATTTGATCCATTCATACCCCTCTCCCTTTACCTGTTGAAGCTTAACCGGCAAACTCCTTCCGTTCAGGCTGATCTTCCCAAGGTCAATACCTATCGTGTAGGGCTGAATGGCCGCCAGAACCTGTAAGTGGTAAAGGCCGGCAAGTGTGGCCTTGCTCCTGTCTATAGTCAACTCGAGTACATCCTGTCTGTTATCGAAACTGGTCTGTATATTCTCGACACCCTCCAAGCCAGCAAGCTCGATGGCAAAAGCTTCGATCCTGGCCTTCATACTATCAAGATCGCCATCGAATACGGCTATTTCTATGTCTCTGCCGAAGACGGCCTCCAGTTCCAGACCGCTCGTGCCGATGCTGATCTCTCCGCTATATTTTTCAACAATTCCGTCTGTGATCTTCGATAAAATTCTCAACGCATCCTCTGTGGAAATTCGCCTCTCGCCGAGATCCTTCAGATAGACCTGGACAGTGGCCGTGTTCTCCGACGAACCTGCCAGGAGAGCTATTATATCCCCGGTAACACCGGCCATTGTATAGACCGTTTTCAAAGCGAGTTCGGACGAATTACCGAGTATAGAGGCTTCTATCTCTTTTGCCGCCTTTACTGTGGTACCATAATCAGTGTTTTTTGGTAGTGTTATATCAATGGTAACGATGCCGTTGTCAAAGCTTGGTATGAACTCGGTGTCCCTTAAAAAGAAGCCGAATAGACTTATAACGAATATCGCGATGAATACCAGCACGGTTAGAAATCTCCGCTCTAGCAACTTTTTCAAAAAAGCTTTATATCTTACATAGTTGCTTTCCCTGGGTCGCCTGACCCTTATGAATCCTGTGAAGGCTGGAATCATGACTATAGCTATGAACAGCGAAGCGCCCAGAGAAAAGGCCAGTGCAAACGCAAAATATCTGAAGATCTGAGCGGCTAGACCGCTTATGAAGGCGAAAGGCACGAAAACGGCTACGGTTGTCAATGTTGAGGCGAAGATAGCACCAACAACTTCGGAGCCTTCGCCAGCCGCCTCATAAGGTCTCTTCCTGGCTTCGAGGTATCTGTATATGGCCTCTAGTATGACTATGCTGTTGTCAACTATCATTCCTACGGCCATGGTGAGACCTCCCAGGGTCATCAAGTCCAGCCCCAAACCGGAAAAGTAGAGTATCAGTATCGCAGTCAGCAGAGAGAGAGGCATCGAAACCGCTATGGCTAGAGTCGCAACGAAGTTCCTCAAGAAGGCGAAGATCACCAGGGTGGCCACGAGCGCTCCAATAAGCAGATTCCTAAAAAGCCCGTTGATAGCCATGTTGGTGAATTGGCTCGTATCACTGATCGTTATCACTTCCGATTGTGTCTCCGATTTCTCCCACTCTTTAAGTATCTCCGAGATTTCGGCGGCGACATTCACAGTGTTGGCTCCCGATTGCTTTTGAACGGTTAGAACAGCTGCACTTTGACCGTTAACGGAGATCGCACCCCTTATCTCTTGATCTTCCAACTCCACAACGGCTATCTGGTTCAACCTGACGGGAATAGGGATTCCATCAAGCCGGAAGCCCTGACCCGTCTCCAGTGTCAGGGCCGATATCGAACTCCCCATACCTCTGAATCCCACCACCGTGTTCGAAAGCTCTTCCAGCGAAGTGAACTCGCATCGGACCGAAAGAGTGTACACCAGGCCGTCATTCTCCAGAAAACCCATGGGATAGCGCACGCCTTCTTCCAGAACGGTTTTTACTATCTCCAGCGGTATCTCCAGCTCCTCCATTCTCTCTCTATCTAGAGTGACTACAACCTGCTGCTCGGGGATACCGGCGAGCATCACGTTTGCTACTCCGTCGATTCTCGAAAGCGCTCCCATGAGTTTGTTTGTATGAGCCTGGAGATCCTTTGCCTCTCTGGAAGAGATTCCCAGTATATACACCGGTAGAAGCGAGGGATTGAATTCGACTATTATGGGATCTACATCGCTTGCAAGCTCGAAGGAAAACGTATCTATGTAGTCTCTCAATCTCGATACCGCGAAAGCCATGTCGGTATCTCCCTCGAACTCGACCGTAAGTATCGAGTATCCGTCACGCGATTGCGATGAGACACTCTTCACGCCGCTGGCAAAGGAAACGGCGCTTTCTAGAGGATCGGTGATATCTCTTTCAACCTCCCCGGGTGTCGCTCCTATGTACGGAGTCACGATCAGAGCGTAGGGAACGTTCAGATTGGGCAGAAGGTCGACCGGCAGTTTCTGCCAGGAAAAAAGCCCCAGGAATATCAGTGTTCCCATCAAAAGAAAAACAGCAACAGGTCTTCTGGATAGTTCTCCAAGCAATCTTCTCCACATTGAACTCACCCGATAATCACTCTCTAAACAC
>NZ_DAOSEH010000111.1:0-5479 GCF_035363035.1 Mesotoga sp.
TGGTTCTCGAATACAGAGACAACAACAAGATCTACGTTCCCATCGAAAGAGTCGATAGAGTACACAAATACGTCGGAAATTTCGACGGCGTACAGCTCAACTCGCTCAAAGGAAACGGTTGGGGCAGGCAGAAATCGAAAGTCAGGCAGGAGGTAAAGGCGCTGATCAGCGAGCTGACGAATCTCTACGGTTCCAGGGAAATCGTCAGGGGAATACCGCTCGCGGGGGATGCCGAGATGGAGAAGAGCTTCAGGGATAGCTTCCCCTACGTTGAAACCGACGATCAACTCAAGGCTGTCGATGAGGTCTTATCGGACCTTCAGAGTGGCAGGCCGATGGACAGGCTCATAAGCGGCGATGCAGGTTACGGAAAGACCGAGGTGGCTATAAGGGCGGCCTTCAGGAGCGTACTCTCCGGCAAGCAGGTTGCCGTAATGGTACCCACGACAGTCCTCGCACGACAGCACCACGAGAACTTCTCCACTCGTCTCGCGCCTTTCGGTATAAGGGTCGAAATCCTCGACCGTTACAGAACGGAAAACGAGAGGAGTAGACTTCTAAGAAAGCTCAAAAAGGGAGAGATAGACGTTGTGGTCGGAACGCACTCACTGCTCTCCAAGGAGGTCCAGTTTGCCGATCTCGGACTGGTGATAGTCGATGAAGAGCAGCTTTTCGGAGTTATGCAGAAGGAACACTTCAAAAAGCTAAGGCTACAGATCAACGTTCTCTCGATGAGTGCGACTCCCATTCCCAGGACCCTGTACATGTCCCTTTCTGGACTGAGGGACATGTCGGTTATTTCTACTCCTCCGGCCGGGAGAACCACGCCGGAAATTTACGTGGGATCGGTCAACGAGAGGCTGATCAGGACTGCCGTTTTAAGGGAAGTCAACAGGGGAGGCCAGACTATATATGTTCACAACAGGGTCAACGAACTGCCCGATCTTCTGTTGAGATTGAGGGAACTGCTGCCAGAGGTCAGCATCGAAATGGCGCACGGTCAAATGAACAAGACGGCCTTCGAACGGACGATAAGATCTTTCTACACCGGAAACCTCGACGTCCTTCTCTGCACGACCATAATCGAGAGCGGCGTCGATGTGCCCAACGCCAACACTCTGATAGTAGACGACTCGCATCGTTACGGACTGGCCCAGCTCTACCAGCTCAGGGGTCGTGTGGGTAGAAGCACCAGGAGGGCCTTCTCCTACTTCCTTTACGACGCCAGGAGACTTACAGAACCCTCGCGTGAGAGGCTGAAGGCGCTCAAGGAATTTTCCGGTGCCGGGAGCGGTATGAAGCTGGCGATGAGAGATTTGGAGATAAGGGGTTTCGGAACGCTTCTGGGTGCCGAGCAACATGGCAATATCAACTCGGTGGGACTGTACCTCTACCGGGAGATGGTCGATAGAGCCCTCAGAGAGCTCAGGGGCGAGCAGGAAGTCGATATCCAGGACCGGGCTGTGGATACGGAGCTGAAGAATATACCTTTCGACATGGTCATCCCCGAAACCTTCGTCGCCGACTCCATCGAAAGGTTGAAGATATACCGCAGGATAGCGGCCTGCAGGGAACAGGAAGAGATCAACGAAATAGAAGCCGAGCTGAAAGATAGGTTCGGGAAGCTCCCAGTGCAGGTAGAATCGCTTCTTACGGCCTCGCGCATAAGGCTGGGAGCCTTCAGGCTGGCTATAAAGGCCGTGGAGTACGACGCACATTTGGAAAGAGTCCTGTTGACTCACGCCGAGAACCACGATCGCAACTCGATACGGTTGAAAAGAGAGAAAGTGCTCGTGAACGAGAGAGAAGGAAAGACGATGATATATCCGGTACCAGAGAGAAGATTGATGAGAGTTCTTCAGGAGATATTCCTTGGAGTTGAAGAGATTGTTCACTGATCCGATATGCGCCCTTGCGACAGCCAGGGGCGTCTCTGCGATCGCGACGGTCAGGTGTTCCGGCGAGCGGATACTGGAGAGGCTCCTTCCTCTCCTGGAGCGGCCCGATAAACCAAAACCCAGAAGGATCTATCTAACTTCCTTCAAGGCTAAGGGGGAATTCCTCGACGAGATACTCTTCGTGTATTTCCAGGCACCGGCCTCCTACACTGGAGAAGAGATGGTGGAACTCTCCTTCCACGGCAATCCGATAATCATCGATAGAGCTATGGAAGCCCTTCTCGAAGCGGGTTTCAGACAAGCTCTTCCCGGAGAGTTCACCAGGCGGGCCGTTTTGAACGGCAAGATCGATCTCCCAAAGGCCGAGGCTATAAACGCGATGATAACCTCGCGAAGTGAGACGGCTCTGGATGTGGCGAGAAGGAGTTACGTAGAGGGTATTTCCAAAGAGATCTCGATCTTCAGAGAAGAGATAATCCGGTTGCTGGCGACGATAGAAGTTGAGCTCAACTACCCCGACGAGGTCGAGACCGATTACAAAGACCTGGGTGAAAAGCTGAACGGCCTTTCGGAAAGTATTTCGGCTTTCATCGAGAGCGCCAGCAAGGGGTTGAGGATCGCTCAGGGAATCAAGACGGTTATCGTGGGCGAGACCAACGTCGGGAAGTCCACACTTCTCAACGCACTGCTCAGAAGGGACCGGGCGATCGTTTCCGATATTCCCGGAACCACCAGAGACACTATCGAAGAGGACCTGAGCATAAATGGCGTTCTCTTCAGAGTAATCGATACGGCCGGCATACGAGCCTCGAACGATGCGATCGAAGAGATGGGAATACAGAGGAGCCTGAAGGCCATCGAAGATGCTGACCTCCTGATACTTCTGAGCGATCCGGCAGGCGATCCCGGTTATCTTCAAAAAATCGACCTGGAGGGGAAGAGAGTGATCAGAGCAGCGAACAAGTCCGATATAAGACAGATCGACGGCGCCGGTTACGACGTCGTAATAAGCGCCAGAACCGGGCAGGGACTCGCCTCGCTCGAAAAGCTGATGGTCGAAAAGACCGTCGACCTGACTTCGATCGGAGAGCAGATAATCGTCAGCGCAAGGCAAAGGGTCTGTCTCCAAGAGTGTCTGCGATATCTTCACCAATCTTTAGAAGCCATCGAAGAGAGGGTGACAATCGACATAGTGAGCACGCTCGTCGAGAGCGCTGCCAAAAGCCTCGACGAACTTTTGGGAAGGAACCTGACCGAGGACCTGCTCGACAGGATCTTCAGCGATTTCTGCGTCGGGAAGTGATTGCATTGCTTTTGATGGCGATGATCGTAGTTGCGGCCTCAACCAGGCTCTTTCTCGGTCCACTCCCCTATTTCCTGACGAGTGTACCCGCCTTCGTTCTCTTTACCGTCCTCAGACGGAAAGTGCCGTATATATCATTGGTGATCGCCCCTCTGTTGCCGATCATTGTGGAATTGATCGCCTTGATGATGGCCAACTTCAGGGGAGGTTTTCTGGTTGGCGATATAGTCTGCCTGGTGACCGCGCTCCTGGGGCTGGGAGAGGAAAGGCCTAAAGAGAGGATGATCAGGCGGCTTGGTCTCTCCGGTAAAGGTAGCAGAAACATGGTCCTATCGCTCTTCTACACCTTCGGCAGGGTCGAGAGAATAGAGAAAGTCAACATGAGCCAGAGTTACGCCATGATAAACGGAGGGAGTTTCCATTTCAGCGTGAACATACCCGGCTCCGGTCAGGTCAACATGGAGATACCCCTGGAGGATATCGAAGAAGTGGCCGTCCACCAGAGCACATCTTCGGGCGATCTGTATTATCCGTCTTTGAGGGATATGTTTCTGCCCGCCAGGAACATCAAGCTGGTGGGAAAGCCCAAAATACAGGACTACTTCCTGGTGGTGAGAGTCGGCGAAGAAGCTTACACTTTCTACGAAGAGCCCAGGACAGTGCTTGAACTCCAGGAGAAGATCGAAAAAGAAAAGGAACTCTCCGGCCGACCTAAGCAATCGCCCGGCGAACCAACGGCTTAACCTCAAATGCACAACCCCTCCCCTTTCTCTCCGGCACTTCGTGATATAATTCCTGTTAATCGCTGCAAGCTTGCAAGGGGGTAGTCCTATGAAAGAACTGGGAACCAGGTACACTCCTTCCGACCTGGAGAAGAAGTGGTACTCATACTGGAAGGAGAACGGCCACTTCAAACCTAAGGGCAGTGGAAAGCCTTTCACCATAATGATACCGCCACCAAACATAACGGCAGCCCTCCATATGGGTCACGCACTCAATCTCATCCTTCAAGATATCATGACAAGGTTCAAGAGAATGCAGGGTTTCAGGGCTCTCTGGGTTCCGGGAGAGGACCACGCCGGTATCGCAACGCAGAATGCCGTCGAGAAAAACCTCGCCAAGAAGGGTATCGACAGGAGGAAACTCGGCCGTGAAAAATTCCTGGAAACTACATGGGATTGGACCAGGGAATACAGGCAGAAAATCAGGGAACAGATAGAGGCCATGGGCTGTTCCGTTGACTGGAGCAGGGAGCGATTCACCCTGGATGAACGATTGAGCCATGCCGTAAGAAAATCCTTCGTTCAACTCTACAAGGAAGGCCTGATATACAGGGGCAAATACATAGTCAACTGGTGTCCCAGATGTTCAACGGTTCTTTCGGACGAGGAAGTGGAACACGAGGACGAAAAGGGAGCCTTCTACCACATAAAGTATCCTATCAAGGGCAGCGATGAGTTCGTAGTGATAGCGACCACCAGACCGGAAACCATGCTTGCCGATACGGGGGTTGCCGTCTATCCCTCCGACGAGAGATACTTATCTTTGCAGGGAAAGACGGCCATACTGCCTCTGGTAAACAGGGAGCTTCCCATAGTGGCCGACAGGTACGTCGATCCGACCTTCGGTACGGGCGCGCTCAAGGTGACCCCGGCGCACGATCCGAACGACTTCCAGATAGGGATAAGACACAATCTGCCGCTGGTGGAGGTCTTCGACAAAGACGCGAAAATAACCGAAGCCGGCGGCAAGTACGCCGGTCTGGACAGATACGAGGCCAGGAAACAGGTGGTTAAGGATCTCGAGGAACAGGGTTATCTGCTAAAGATAGAACCTATGGTTCATGCAGTGGGAAGGTGCTACCGTTGCGACACGGTAGTCGAACCCTCGCTCTCGGACCAGTGGTACGTGAAGGTCGGACCGCTCGCCGAGAGGGGAATAAAGGCCGTCGAAGACGGAGAGGTCGTCTTCTTCCCCGAAACCTGGAAGAAGGTCTATCTCAACTGGATGAACGATATAAGGGACTGGTGCATCTCCAGACAGCTCTGGTGGGGCCATCGCATCCCGGTCTGGTACTGCGACGAGTGTGGAGAGGTCATAGTTGAGGAGAACGATCCCGAAAGCTGTCCCAACTGCGGCTCGGGCAAGATCCGGCAGGATGAGGACGTACTCGACACCTGGTTCTCCTCACAGCTCTGGCCATTCACGACGCTGGGCTGGCCAGAAGAGACGGAAGATCTGGCGACTTACTACCCGACGAGCGTCCTCATAACCGGCT
>NZ_DAOSEH010000112.1:0-5464 GCF_035363035.1 Mesotoga sp.
AACTTGATTGTCACTTGAGTAGTAGACTTTTCCTTATTTATATGATAAGGTACCCAATTTTCACCCGCACCGGCTTCGATCCCGTCATCCCCGGGATCTCATTCTAATTCAACACAGATTATACCAAAAAATGGAGTCTGTCCCTATTTTTTTAGGAACTGGCGCGACGATATGATATAGATATTAAGCTAGAACTCTTTGACTCTGACAGGCTGATTTCTTGTCGAAGTCGTTCCGTCGCCGAGCTGACCATCTTCGTTGAGGCCCCAGGTCCACACTAATCCGCCCTCCCATATACGCTTCACCGCCATCGAATGAAATGCTCCCGCTCCAATGGTAACTACGTTTTGGAGAAGCTGAGGTCCGTTTATTACCTGAACCGGTGCTTCTCTTCTAGTCCAGCTTCCATCTCCAAGCTGACCGAACTCATTATCTCCCCATGAATAGACTATTCGGTCATCTGTTAAGGCTTTTGAATGCTCGTCTCCTGCAGCAATTTCTATTGCTCCCAAGAGAAAATCGAAGCCACCTGGACCCTTTACCTGGACGGGAAAGTTGCTGTTGTTTTGAGTGTTATTGCCCAGCTGTCCTGACTCGTTTAAACCCCAGGCAAGAATCGAATTTATGTTCGTTTTCGGATCTCTTTGAAGTACTATGGTGTGTCCTCCCCCGGCGGCAACGGCTACAATTTCTGTAAGATCACCCTTTCCGCCGAGTCCAACTACCTTTTCGGGCGTATTTCTCTGGCCTCCAGAAACGCCAATTCCGAGTTGTCCGTGGTTGTTATCTCCCCAGGTCCGAACTGTACCGTCATCCATTACCGCGGCCGAATGAAGATACCCTGCTGCAATCGATAATATGCCGCTTAGAGCCTGCTTCCCTCCAACTTGAACCGGCAATGAGCTATGGTTCCAGGTACCGTCGCCAAGCTGGCCATACTTGTTGTTGCCCCAGGAAAACAGGATCTCTATCTTTGGAACGATCTGTCTCATTAAGGCCAGCGTGTGTTCTCCACCTGCAGCTATGGCAACAACACTGTCCAGGAACGATTTCCCGTCGGGAGCTTTCACCTGAACCGGGATGTTTGAGTTGATGCTTGTTCCATTGCCAAGCTGGCCGGACCCGTTTCTTCCCCATGCCCAGACAGTACCATCGCTCCTGAGCGCGACGGAATGATTGTATCCTGCCGCTATTGCGATTATTTTCGTTAAGGGTTGCTTCCCTCCTACCCGGACTGCTGTATTGCTATCTGTCCAAGTGCCGTTTCCAAGCTGTCCGAATTCATTGCTACCCCACGCCCATACTGTTCCGTCTTCTTTAAGTGCTATCGTGTGAGACGCTCCCCCATCAGCAAGAATAGCATTCATCAAGAAGCCTTCATCGTAGGTGAATGGCCATGAAATTACTTCTGACTTTAGTCCGTAATCATCTCGAGCTCTGACTTCGAAGATTCGATCTCCGGGAGTCATGTCGCTCCATTTATAGGTAGTACTCAATCCGTTGCTCTCCCAGACCCCCTCGTCCTTCCTTATCTCATAGACTACAATCTTATCCGAGGGTTCGCTCTGCCACTCAAATACTGCCTCGTTCAAATAGACAGTTCCCGAGGGGCCATTCACTATGGAGAGAAGGGGTCCCCGTGAAAGCTTTATTCTTAGAGTCACGAACGCTTTAGGTTCTTCAAAACTTGTATTGGATATCAGAACATGTGTTGTGATCTCTCCACCGTCTGGAATAAAACTTGCCGCTTCATTGTCATCCCAGCTGGTGGTAAAGATATTCTCCTCGCCTCCATAAAACTTGAACTGCACGTTCTCATTCGTTGACTCAACCGAAGCCTCCGCCATGTAATCAACAAACGCCGGACTAACAACCAGTCTGTAAACCCTTGAAGTCAACGGGGAAAGTGAAAAGGTTTTTGTCATGTCGTCCCAGTCCTGCAATGCTGGGCTCACTGTTACTGTGGCAGGATCGTCTCCGTGGCCTGACCACTCGTTAGGCTCCCCGTGGGGAACGCTCATACCATCGCTATCCAATCCCAGTATTACACTCTTCTCGAAACTCTGATTTTTAACCCATTGCCAGTAAGCGTCACTCAATGAACTGAAAGTCCCTTCGCTCTGGAACATCTGATCTATGTCAGATCTGAGACTTCCCAGTTCGAAGAGAGCTTTGACATATCCAATGTTCTGATTCGAAGCGTTCATTTTCAGGCCTGCATAAACCCAGAAGTCTTGTGTTCTATATGCATCTGCATCCGCCATCCAGGGAAGAGTTCGCGAAAACAGGTTTGAATTTATTGACAATGGTTCTCGGCCATTATAATTGGTATTGCTGCGCTCAAGACTGTTCATGTGCAGTTCGGCGGCTACAGCGGTCCCTTCAAAGACTCCCCACACAGCCGTTCTGTCTGTCCAGTCATTCTGTAGTGCAGGATAAGCGAACTGTATCGAATGAAAGAACTCGTGACGAGTAATGATTGGGTCTGGCTCAGCGGGTAATCCCGGGTAACGAGTATATGCTATCCGCTGGCTTGGAACATAGGCTCCGTTTACGGTACCTTTGCGAAGCTCGTATTCGTATTTCAGAATGGGAACAAAGCTTGGGGGAGAGAAAGAAATCCCCATTACAGCGACCCTTAGATTGGGCTTTGAGAATCCGATTGTGTTGACATATGTCTCAAGTGCATCCTCCAGCGCTGCTCTTGTCATATCTATATGCGCCTGTATGCACTCGCCATCGGAGAAGCCGATACAGCTCAGGTAGAAACCCTTGATATCGAAAATTGAAGCTCCTTCAAATTCGACCTCCGCGACTTCTACTTCATTGTATCCGATACTTTTCGCAAGGACGTATATTTCAGGCTCAGCACCAACAAAGGGAATGATTGTCCCGAAGAGACCGCTTTCTTCATCGTAAACTCCTCTCAGCGGGTTCCATCTAATCGACGAATCCTCTTCTTCCGGAAACGCCGAAACAACTGACCCTGGACGGGATAGGACGAGAATCGCTAGATCGTCTGTTGAAACACCATCAGGAACAGGTAATCCGAGTATGAGAAACTCTCCCTCTCGAACGGAGAAATCCTTTTCTGAGCCGACACTGTAGAATTTGCCTATAAGACTGGCTTCTTGAAGAGCGTCCGGCAAAGGGACTTCTGTAGTAGGATCTTCCACAGACTCTATGTATATCCTCAGCAACTTGTCAAGAACTCCATCTGGAGCACCGACACTTACTCCGTCTTCACCTTTGATCACCTCACCAGGCCTCAAATACTTTGAGAAATCATCATCTACCGGTGGAAAAAGCATGCATCCGGAAGCAAAGAAAACCATAATCAGGGTCAAAATCAATAAGTTCTTTACATTCCTGGCAGCTAGTACCCTCTTCATAGCCATCACTCCTTAGTTGCGTTCGATTCGCTCAATTCTTTTCACAAGCCTTGCTGATCAGAGAATCAGACGAAATCTATGAATGGTCAAAACCGTCACCAAAGCCGATAATTTTAATGCATTTTAGTGATCATATCACACTCCATGACTGTTTCAGAAGAACAGAAGAGACAGCCGTTCACAGTTCTCCGAGAAAAGCTGAAAATCCGTCCTTGGAGAACCTGAGGCGAGAGGTTGGAAGAGCGAGAAAAGCATCAAAAACACGAGATGAAGAGAGAGGGCGAGACGGAGGAGAGAAGAGAAATCTGAAGTACCGAGTGTCGGAGAGCCTTTTCGCTTATCCTGTCATCCCGTTGTGTTGGTGAGTAGCCCTGTCGACTGTCGACATCAATTTGAACTCAGGTTCATAATTCTTTCCTTTCTCTTTCTTCACTCTTATTCACCCCTTCTTCTTAGTTTACTATCCCTAACTTACTACTGTTTTTCTTTTAAAACCCGCCGTTTCTTATCAACTCTGCAAGCACACAGTCAATGATCGAATATTTCCCTTGCTCTTTATTTATCCAGCTGGATCTCTCCAGTATTCGCAGAGCATCTGCAACTCTAGATTTAGAAGCGGAATCACCGCTGACTTGAAAAGACCGGAGTATCGCCGTGAAGCTAGTGGCGCCAAATGCAATAAACTCTAGTACCCTTCTGTATCTTGGACTTCGCTTCTCAAGCTCTTTGAACTCATTGATAAAAAGCATCCTGGCTGTCCGAAAGGTTTCAGAAAGAGCTTCATCGTGGCTTCTTCTGAGTCGATTAAGACCGTACTGTACAAGATGTCCCGCTATCCCGTCAAGAAGGTTCTGCGCCGCGGTTATTTCTTCAAGCGGGATTTGCATGTCACTCTCTGCGAACGCGGTTTTCAAAAACTCTATAGAAATATCTTTTGAGAAAGGCTTGAGAACTATTTCGTATATATACCTCCCGTGCAGCGGACTTTCATAATCGTCCGTTCCAATGAAGTCATGAAGTAGACCGACTTCCGAACCTGTGAGCAGAAACCTTATGTTTGGGAGATTATCGTAAGACCAGGCAATTAGGTTCTGTATGCTCTTCCCGCCTCTGCTTCCATAATATCGAAGATACTGAGCCTCATCGAAGGCGATAATAAACGGCTTTGAATGATCGTTCAACTTCTCCAGAATCGAACTCAGAGTAACATCATTCCAATCGAAGGTTACAGAGTTCCCCATAAAAGAAACTCCCTTTACCTTGCTCAACAGAGCTTTAATTCTCTCTTTTTTGAGTTTCTTCTCGAGCTCTCCCTGTATAGCATACGAAAGATCGACCCTGCCTATTGAACCGGAAGAATCCGAGTATACCCTTCTGATGTCTATCATTATTGAATCTTGCTCAGTTTCTGCAATGGCAACCCTCATTAAAGAAGACTTCCCGACTCTCCTTATACCTGTGATCACTGTGATCGGATTGTCTCTCAACGAAGACAGGAGCTCTCCGAGTTCTTCGCCTCTTGAGAAAAGATCGGCTCCTTTGCTCTTTGGTTTTGGATCGAGCAACATATATTATCACCTCCAGTTCTGAGGTCAGAACTAGTTCTGACCTCAGAACCATTTTAGCATACTCTCTAATAATTCAACCGCTTCGGAAGATATGAGGTAAAAAGTCAATAGAACAAGAAAGACAGTCCCTTTTTTTCTACATTGTCATTCCGTAATGCGCCCGTGGAGCCTGCCCTGAAATGGGCCTATTCAGGGTCATCCCGTAGTGTACCTACTAAGAACCGTTGTGGGTTGTGCGTTGTGGGTTGGTGGTAAGAGCCGAGAAAGAGCGTCCAGAGTTCGCTTCGCTCACGAGAAGACGAGAGCGAAAATAGGGACTGACGATTCTCCTCACGTCTGTCCCATTTTTCGCGCTTGCGATACCCTAGACCCGAAACCCGCTGCTCGCGTCTCGCCCTCTCTTCCTCTCTCCTCTTCTCACTCTTTCGGAGTCTGTCCCTATTTTCCCTGTGGAGCCTGCCCTGAAATGGGCCTATTCAGGGTCATCCCGTAGTGTACCTACTA
>NZ_DAOSEH010000113.1:0-5450 GCF_035363035.1 Mesotoga sp.
ACTACAAACACATATTCGCCGGATACCCTTCAGAACGGCAAAGACTATTACTGGAAAGTAGTGGCAGTTGATTCTAAGAACGTGAGCACTGCCGGAGATATATGGAAGTTCAGAACTATAGAAGCGGAAATCCCGCCCGAAGACGGACTGGACATGAACGGGCCTGTTTACAGTGGAAATGTGCTTCTGGTAAGCAACGAGTCGGAAAATGGTGCGACTTCTGATTATACAGGAACGTTGAATTCTGAATACCTCCCCTCGGGTAGTGTGCTTCCAAAGAACCTGGATATCGAAGCGTACGCCTTGAACATGGAAATACCTCTTCCGGATGATGTCGATATATCCATGAAAATGAGACCGGAACTCGTTGAAGACAGATTCGAACTTATGAACATAGGAAGCACGAAGACTTTCTATGTTCAAAACTTCAAAACCAACAAGTATTATCAGTTAACGGCTACACTTCAATACTCCGGTGAAACCAGCGAGATCTGGGTGGAAAACACTTCTCTGATAACCGTTGAAAAGGCGACACAGATAGGTGAAGAGTTCGACGACGTAATATATCCGCTGGTCTCCGACTACTTCTATACCCCTTCGGATGTAAACGGTGATGGGAAAGTCGCCATACTGTGTTTCGACATCCAGGACGATTTTAGCAATACAGGTGCATATGTCGGCGGTTACTTCAGTTCAGGCGACCTTTTCAACATAAGCAACTCAAACAAAATGGAGATCTTCTATATAGATACTTACCCGACCATGCAATACCCGGCATCGAACCCGGTAGACGTTTCAAAAGCCTTCAGCACTCTTGTGCACGAGTTCCAGCACATGGTCAACTTCAACAGAAACTACTTTGTGGAAAGCAGCGACCCGATGCCGACATGGTTGAATGAAGGCCTATCGATGGCAGCCGAACATATTTACAAGGGTACGCTAAACAGCAGAATAAGTTACTACAACAACGCGAACAGCATAAAGAATGGCCAATCACTTTTGTACTGGAACGACAACGGCGATGTCCTGGCCAACTACTCTCTATCTTATCTCTTCATTCAGTACGTAAGAACACAGGGTGGAGGCGATCCCGAGATATTCAAAGACATATTGTTGAACAGCAAAAACGATCAGCAGGCTATCATCGATTCTCTTTCAAAGAGAGGCTTGAGTATTGACTTTGGAAATCTTATGACATCGTTCAGACTGGCGTTGCTAATGAAAGACCCGTCAGGATTGTATGGCTTCAACGGAGATAGCGATTTTGACGGAATAAACGCATCTTATTACATAGGCGAAGCAAAAAATATAAGGGGTGGCAGTGCGTTCTTCAAAACCATAAGCGAAGCTTTCACAGATCCGGAGAACGCCGGAAGCACGATTCAATACGTTGGGATAACCAACTGAAGAGGTCAATTCACCAGCAAAGACCCCGGAGTCACGGCCGATAATCGTCCAGTCCTCCGGGGCTTTTTTGTATGTCGGTTTAAGCTTCTTTAGAAATCTAAAGATATAACCATCCCTGCGTACCACTCCGCCCATTGAGAAAGATTATCTGAATCAGGCAGGCCGATAAAGATGAAATAATCACCGGGTCCAAAGCTCGCTATCGAATCGGTTTCTGAATATATAATGATCCAGCACAAAACACCGGTGAAATCGACTGCGTAGATATTGACGGCGGTTCCTTCCTTAACCACAGAGGAAAAACTATCTGCTATCTCATAGCCCTCTACGGCTAATACGGCCAAAAACTCCTCTATTACTTCTTTGAAAACACCCTCTATCGGTGAAGATGTATCAATCTCTCCTACTACGATCTTGGAGACCACAGTGCCGGAGTATCCCAGATCTGCGGTTTCAGAAGTTTCTCCCGGGTAAAAGTGAACCGAGAACTGTGGGTTCATCATGAAACCGAAACGGTCTCCCTGCACTTCAATCCAGTCATCCGTATTTACAGGAGATCTGCTGTCATTGAATAAATCCATGAACAACCTGACGAAGGGATCTCGCTCTTCGATTACTTTTGGCGGTTTGATACCGCCTTCATCTTCTTCCTTCTCTTCGATCGGGAACAAATAACTACCGACAATATCGGCTATTATCGCTTTTGCTTCATCCAGCTTTTCACCGGTGTACTCGACCGGTTCGAAAAAAAACATGGCCACAGGTCCCTGACTGGTAACAGTGATCTCATCTCCGGGAGTATAGACGAATATTACAGGAAAATCGATGTTGGCAACCATCTTCAGGGATGCCAGGTATACCCCCATGCCATTCTCCATCCACATTGTCTCTTCATAACTCTTCTCGCCGGTAGTGGTATTCCCGTAAACAGAGGGGATAACTGCATTTAAAAGCTCTTCAAGATCGTAAGGTTCAAGCTGGTAATAAAAGAAGCGACCAAAAAGCTTTCCGTTACCGTCGAAGATCTGTGCTTCGTAATTCGAACCGAACTTCTGTGAAGAAACACTGAACAAACCGGGCAGTTTCAAAGAGACATTTCCTACCTTTTTCTCGATCCAGCCCGGATCATCCGGTGCTTTGAAGCCTTCTCTGAAAGAGAGAAGAAGTGGATCAACCGTCCTCAAACTCAATGTTCCGGTCGTTGAGGTTGCAGAAGTTGCCACGCTTGTTTCCGTTTCCGTTGCCGTCGATGTCACAGTCCTCAAGCCAAGCTGTCCGAAGGCAGCTACAGAGAACAGGACTGCGAGTATCAATAGAGCCGTTCTCCTCATCGCTTTCACCTCCACAGTCAGCACATTGTGTGCCGAGAACCATTCCAAATGAATTCTACTCCCGTACCCCTCTTTTTCATGCAAACAGTCGAGTGAATGAACAATGAATATTGAGAAGTTCCTGTATCCAGCCAAATTTCTAAGTCCCAGTATCGATTCGTAAAAGAAAAGCCCTCCATTCGGAGGGCTTTATGGGGGAACTGCAAAGTTTATTCAGCTATTACTTTGATGGACTCCATACTTCTACATCGAGATGGATCGCGAAGTACCTGTAGTAAGGCACAGATATCACAAGACTTGTTCCCTTGTAGGTTGTAAATGTACCTGGTTCTGGTCTGCTGCTAGGTATGGAAGAATAGCCCTGTACCTTGACTGGATCGCTCACGCTCTGAAGGCGCATATTGGGCCCTAAAGTTATTATCAGTTTACCCATAGCCTTGTCGTACTTTACAGATGCACCCTGTATCAGATTCTGTCCCGCGTATATATCCTGAACTGAAGGTCCGTTAGTATCGAAGTAATACCACCAGGAAGATCCACCGCCGGGATAATTTCCCCCCCAGGCGGTTTCTTCACCCCAGGTTCCTCCGCGTACGGTTATGGTTATGGATGCGGAGTCTTCGTCGAATACCTGGTCTTCGTCATAAATATCTACTTCGTTGTTGAGAACGTAAGTCCCCGGAGCTGCTGTATTGTTGGTTACCGCAATGTTGAAACTAGTTCTCCAGGTATTCGAATCAACAGCGGTCCACAGAACGTTTCTTATAATGTCCATCCAGATTCTAGGATTGGTAGAGGGCGCTATCGCGAATCCGTTACCCGTGAATGTGGAGAGGTTTGTGAATTCATCCCTTACGTCCGCCGTTTCGTTGTGTTTCACTTCAGTCGGAACGAGCACCGTGCTATCGAAATCGCTTACACCGGAAGCCATTTCAACAGCTCTGGTTTCTATGGTGTAATTCGAGTATTGGCCCGTACTTAAATCTAACGAGTACGGTACAACTTCACTTCCACCGGCACTTAGTAGCGAGATTGTAGTTTCATATGTGTTCAGGACTGTTCCATCGCCTTTGAGGGTGATTTTCACTGATACGTTCAAAAGATCGCCCGTGCCAGTATTGGATATCACTACACTTCCCTGGACTTTTCTGCTCACACTTACCAAATACCTATCGGCGACAAGCGTATAGACGAAGGTAGTTGATTTCGTCTTTTCAAGCTCTGCGCTCGCCGGTGTGACGTTCTTGTCTATCTCCCATCTGTAGGTCGTGTTTTTCTCCATCGAGTACCCGGCTATCAGATCGATATCGAATATCTCCGGTTCTGTCGGTGTGAGCGTTATCGTTACTATGGCGTCATCCCACAGATCCTGCGTCTCACTCTTGAGAGTGGCTCTGTTCTTCAGTTCATATTCCTCTCCGCACGGGAATTCCATTTCAAGTATCAGATCCTGCGTACTCGCGTTTTTGGCCCTCACCAGTACCACATCGCCGCATCCGGGCAGGAAGTTTTCGTCGGCTGTTGTAATAATATTCTCTACCAGGGCTTTGTCTCCATATGGAACTTCAGGGCTGATTCCCGATGTGCTTCTCCAGCTCCAATTGAGATAACCTTCCATTATCGCCCATATCGCGATCTGGATGTGCCTGTAGTCAACACTGGTCGAGTAAAGCCCGTCCCTGTACCTGTTGAGTATGTAATTTATCTTTGCGTATTTCGCATCGGGCGCACCGTTGATGTATATTGACTCGATTACTGCGGAGGTTCCTATACCACTCACACCTACTTCAGTACACCACCCTGGATACTCTCCGGCCATGTAACCCGTTACATTGGCTTTTAGATAGGCTCCAAGCTTATTCATTTCATAAGTAATCGACGAACTCCCGCTGTAGAAGAACTTGGCCAGCGTGATCTCAAAGACAACGGTGGTGTTTTCCGTTATAGTCTGCGGGAATGGTAGAGGATCGGGATCGGTTTCTACTATCGCGAACCCTTCCGGAATTTCTGTGAAGCTGTCATTCAGAACGGCCGAGGCGTTGGTTTCGGTTGAGCCTGTAACTGTCAGAGTTGAAATGTCGTAAGCTTCGTCGCTGTTGGCCGGCGCGTCGGCTGTGGCTACTGCTTTCACTCTGTATTCAACTATATTCTGAACCGGTGTGAAGCTTATTGGTCCGAAACTGTATGATGCCGATGCTCCAGATGTGATGCTTCCAAGGATTACTTCTGTTTCACTCTGAAGGTCTATCCAGTCGGTTCCATCGAAGTACTGGAGTGTTATCAGGAGCTTCGCGTTCTCGGCCTGACTGTTGCCGTTGTTGGTAACGACTGCATTTCCACTGTAAGTGTGGGTGTTGATCTCGGATGCGAGTGTCTTTGTGGCTGTGATCGTGTACTCGATAGTCTTTTCGAACTCATCCACATCAAACGTTACCGACGTTGGATTCGCTTTCTTATCTATTTCCCACTCGTATATCCTCTCTCTGTTCCAGGTGAATTCGGCTTCAACTTCTGCCTTGAGCTTGACTGTCTCGGGTACTTCTATTACTACTTCTTCTTCGTCCTGGTCCCATTCTTTCGTATCCTTCTCTGTAACTGTAGCCGTGTTCGTAAGGTAGTATGTTCCGGGTTCCGCACTCTCGTTGGTTATCGTCAGCGTGTAGCTCAGTGTGTCGCTGTCGTCAAGGCTCCACTCTCTCGGCTCCTTGCTCG
>NZ_DAOSEH010000114.1:0-5123 GCF_035363035.1 Mesotoga sp.
AAGGTAGAACGGGCAAGAGAAAGCGGCGAAGATGGTATACAATCGATCCGACGAGGTGAAATTACGTTGATGTTAATGCGTATCTGCGTTATTCACGGGGGATGATAACCGAAATCGCTAATTCTGATCAAATTACTCGAATAAACGAAGTTAACCCCTTTCGAAGAAACGAAAAGCGATGCGACAATAAGCATAGCGTACGAAGCTCTGAGATCGTTTTTTTGAGAATACTTGCGAGAGAGGGTCAAACATTAAGTCGGGTGAGTGAAATATGAAAAAAACCAGGTTATAAGCAAAGCATGAATAAGGGTTATTTTAAGGTGTTAACGGTTTTTCCGTTCTTGCTACAACCGTACTTAAGAGCATACCGCCACCCCGTTCAAGTGGGGACTAGTTTCAGAGCGGAAGAGCGAGAAGAGGAGAGAGGAAGAGAGAGAGAGAAGAGAGATATGTGAGAATTCTCGCCTTCTCGTGAGCGAAGCGAACTCTCGATGCTCCTTCTCGGCTCTTACCAACGATCCACAACGTACAACCAACAACGGTTCTTAGTAGGAGCACTATGGGATGACAGTGCAGGGGCATTAGCGAGATGGCGTCCTTTGGAAGAGCCAGTAAGAGCCACTGGGACCATGGTATGGCAAGAGCGAGAAAACGATGATGCTGCGAAAATCGGGTACAGACCCTAGGAGCCGGTCAGTCCCCATTTTCGCCTTTCTCTGTAAGTCTCACAAGCGGCAGATAGTAGGTCGTATGAGAGCACTACGGGATGACAGGATCGGAGATCGGCATAACAGCGATAAGACAAGTTGTATCGATTACGAGATTACCACCACATGTGAAGAGCTTTGTATTTTTCATCAGCCATAAGGCTTCTTATCAGCTTATAGCATTCCGTGAGAAGCAGTGTGTTGTATGACACCTTTCTTTTGAGGGTGGGGTGAAATACTGTCTCTTCCATGAAGTCGTCGAAGTTTTGTACGTATTTTTTCATCCCTTCGGTTGTGAGAAGCGTCGAGTTCAGATCTTGATCAAAATCGTTTTCAGCGATCATGTTTTTATTGAGAAGCGATACGATCAATCTGTCGATTATTACCGGCTTGAATACCTCGCTTATATCGAGTGATAATGAGAATCGCATTTCGCAGGGTTCGTGAAGGTAACTTACGGTAGGGTCCAGCTGGGTCTGGTAGATTTTGTTCAGTGTTCTTGTGTATAGAAGGGTGTTTCCAAACGAGATCATACAGTTGAGGATTCCGAGGGGAGGTTGTTTGACTCTGGTGATGAATTCCTGACCTGTAAGTTGTGCGAGCAGTGGATAGTAGTTCTGTCTGAAGGCTCCTTCGACTGCCATTACTCCATTTATAGTCGTTGCATCGGAGAGACGTCTGCGAATTTCTATTAGCCCTTCTATTCTCTCTTTGTATCCATTGATTTTTTGCGACTGTCTTTGCAGTATTCGAAGCATATTGTGCATGGCACCGTCTATGAATTCACGGGCTATTTGCAGGCGATTAACAGGGTCGAGAAGGGTTTTCACCTGTTCGGTAAGCAGTTTTCCGGAGACTTTTTGTCTTCTCGGGACAAAGCTGCCTCCATACCAGCCATTGTGATTGAATACATGAAGAGCGATTTCCTTTTGTGATAGAAACGATAGAGCCCGGGTGTTGAGGTCCAGTTCGCCGAAGGAAGAAATGGATTCGATTTTCTCCACGGGTATGAACTTCTTCTTTCCCTCTCTTTCGAGAACCAGGGTGTTATCCTGCCTGCCGAGTTTGCCGCTGGCGAAGAGATAGTAATTTTTCTTCATGTATGCCTCCTACGAGAAACAGAGATCGAAGTAAGAACACCCCTTGCAACCGCTCTTGAAGAGCGGCGCAGGGGCGTTGTTCATATTGAAGATCAAGGTTATTTCGGCGATGTCTTTCACTATAAGCTCTTCGTCGTCAGGAAGAAGGGAAAATACAATCGTTTTCTTTGCCCTGGGGTATGTGAGACGGGCTGTGTAGTCTGTGAGTCCAAGTTTGTGCTTGAGGTAGTAGAGGTAGTACTTGACCTGAAAGATGTGGCCCTCTTTTACTTCTCTGCTGTATTTGATCTCGACTATTTCTCTGGTCGGCCTGAGGATGTCCAGGGAGATTTCGTCGATTATTATGTCTTTATCTTCGCCCTGGCTGTATTGTTCGTGCAGAAGTTTGCCGAGCTGGACAGTCTCCGAAGTCGATTCCATGGAGATGTTATGAAGGAAGAACCAGAGTTGAGTCTTGCAGTGGTGTAGATAGTTGACCGCGTTTCCGCCGATCCTCGGCTGTCTGTCGATAAGTTCCACTACCAGTTTTCCTCGATTATGTTGTTGTCTTCAATAGGGCCGATATACCCTAGGATTGAGTCGTAATTCACCGGGGCGTACAGGAGACGTTTTTCATCTTTTTCGATTTTTCCGAGTACATCCCTCAAGGGAACTTTGACCATTTTTCCGATTTTTTCGATCACGTTCATTTTCGAGTCTTTGTACTCTTGAGGAATTACCTGAAGGGTTTTATAGGGCATCCGGCGTACAAGATCATCTGCCAGTCTTTCTTCTATCGTCATTGAGTAGATCCCGAAGTTTATGTCTCTAAGAAACTGCCAGGCGGCCTTTCCGGCTTCTATTTCGCTGTCTATCGTTTCGGGTTCATCCAGCGATTTCTCCATCATTCTTTGGAGATCCAGCCCGCCCGGCACGGGATTGTTTTCTAGAAGTTCAAGCGCCTTGTTGACGATACGCGGGGGATAGATAGAAGCGGAGTTTTCTTCCTGTGGATAAACAAAGACCTTACCGTCGGGATTCGTTCCCTGCCTGTTGATCCTGCCGAACCGCTGAGCCAGCGAATCGATCGGGGCTGCCTCGGTTATCAGTACATCGTAGTCTATATCCAGGCTGATCTCGATAGTCTGGGTGGCGACTATGATCTTCGGCCTGTTATTGGAGGTTATACGTGAGAGTATTTTGCCTCTATCTTCGAGATTGAAACGCCCGTGGTACAACACAATATCTTTTGAATCGACCTTTTGTGAGAGTGTCTGATAAGTCTTGACGGCAGCCCCGACGGTGTTGCAGCAATGGATAACGCTTTTTCCTTTCCGGTAATTATCCAGTGTTATAGTAGAGGGATCAACGTTTTCTAGGAGTTTCACGGTGACTCTTTTGAGGTTTTCGCCCTCTTCGTCACGTATGACTTTGGGATCGTTCATGACCGCCTCGAGTTTTTCTATCATGTAAGAGGGAAGCGTTGCGCTCATGACGCAAACAGGGATCCCATATCTTTTGAGCGACTCTACGGCCTTCAGGAGTATTCCGAAAGTATAAGGCTGACTCGCGTGTATTTCGTCGAAGATTATCGCTGACTGCGCCAGATTTACGGTCTTGGGCTCCCATCTTCCCCAGTTGAGCGACATCAGTAGGAGTTGATCGAGCGTCGCGACGGTCACCGGGTTCTCGAAGGCCTTCATCCAGAAGATTTTTTCGCTCGTTTCCTCGGAGATACCTTCGTTCGAATATAAGTAATAGGCAAGGTTTCCGTGTACAAGGGCGGAGTCATCTGTCAGTTCGTCTTTGTATCTTTCGTACATAGCCTCGACGGTGGTCACTGTCGGCAGAAAGACGGAGAGCTTTCTTCTACCCGTCGATTTCGCCCAGTTCAGCGCGGCAAGTGTTTTGCCCCTGCCTGTTGGCGCGATGATTATTGTGTCGCCGTCCGAAGCGGCCTCTTTCTGAAAGGGTCTGAGGTTTTTCGCATCGATCTCCGGGAAGTCGTCGAAAGATTCTTTGTGGCCGGAAGCGGTCCAGTCAGCCAGATTAAGCACTCCCTGTATGTAAGCGTAAACCTCACGATCGCCCGCATCGTTGAAGAATCTGTTGTTGAGATATCTCATCAATTGAGAGGGATCGGGGACTTTCAACTCGATATCCGGCAACGCAACTTCGTAGACGCTTTCCACAAACGATCTGATCTCTCCGTATTCCCGTGCAAGTTCGGGGTTTGGCACTGTTGACTGTTTCAAGTATTTACACGAGGTGAAGGAGTCTTTCGATCTGGATCCGTGGTGACCGAGTACGGCCTGAACTATGTAGGGCTTCAACGGTGTTTCTTTCAGGGATGCTAGCGCTATCTGTGCAGACGCAAGCGCGTGCGAAATTCTTTTCTCTTCAAAGGAAAAGCCTTCACAACCCTTTCCCAGATCGTGAAAGGCGCAGGCGATTAGCACGGCATCTTTGATCTCTCTGACGGAGAACGGCGAGCCGGAGATTTTCGCTCCGACCTTCCACAGGTAGTCCGCTGCATGGAGCAATACTTCTCTGGTGTGATCTACCAGACTTACATCAGGTTTTGCAAGCGACAATTATTTCACCTCCAGATCGGGAAGTTAAGACCGTTTACTGATAGGAGTTCGCCGGTATAATCGACCCGGGCGTTTACAAAAGTGAATGGGGCCCTGTTTGACGGACGTCTGAGGCCGGGGTTCTTCGAATCTCTCTCGAAACTGGAGCTAAGCCAGTAAGTTTTGAAAGCCTTGATTTCTCCGGAATGGATATCGCAGTTGTGGATTTTTCCGGTTAGATCTCCTTTCAAAACGGTATCGGAAACGATTCCGCCTTTTATAGGTTGAGCATCTACCATTTCATATCCTATGGAAGTTATGAATTCATCGTCTCTCCCGAGGCTCAGTGGATATACGGGGTTTTGAAGGGCTTTCTCGATTTCTATCAGTTTGTCTTCGGGTCCACAGACGATTATTTTGAACGATGGTTTGTAGATAACTTCCCTGGTTACTACGGCTTTGCCTATCTCCCTGCCGCCGCCTTTGATCTTTCTGATGGCCCACTGGTCTTTCGCCATTCCACAGTTGTCTCCGACAATCACGCCATAAAAGAGTTCGCGGCAGTATTCTTGAGCCTTCATATATTCCTTTCCCAGCGCGGCTCCTATCACTCCCGTGATGGTTGTGGGAGGGGGAAAGGGAAGCGAGTCCTGGTAGTTCATGGAGTTCGGGTTTCTGAAGGAAGCCGAGAGAGCTTCGAGGGTCACTCGCAGGACTTTCACGTTTTCACCTCCATAGAGAAAAGCCCCTCGATGAGGGGCTTC
>NZ_DAOSEH010000115.1:0-5085 GCF_035363035.1 Mesotoga sp.
CGGGCCACGCGGTGAGAATGCTTTATCTGGTGGCCGGCGCCGCCGATGTTTTCCTCGAAACGGGCGACGAGACACTTCTGGCCGTTATAGACCGCCTGTGGGCCGATCTGGTTGGTAGAAAGATGTACATAACCGGCGGCGCCGGGTCCAGACACGAAGGAGAATCTTTCGGGGAGGCCTTCGAGCTGCCCAACAGGAGAGCGTACACCGAAACCTGCGCGGCCATCGCGAGTTTTTTCTGGAACTGGCGGATGTACATGATATCCGGAGATGGCAAATACCTCGATGTAATGGAGAGGACTCTCTACAACGGTGTTCTTCCAGGGATATCCCTCGACGGGTTGAAGTACTTCTACGTGAACCCTCTGGAGGATACAGGCAACCACGAGAGAAAGGAATGGTACTCCTGTGCCTGCTGTCCGCCGAACATAGCCAGATTGCTTACCTCTTTCGGGGGTTACATGTACGGTCTCACTCTTGACGAGATAAGGGTGAACTTCTACGAAACGAGCGAAGCCGTCATACCCTTCAGAGACGGAGAGATCAACATATCTCAGAAAACCGGCTATCCTCACGATGGAGAAATCGAACTCACGGTCTCGACAGATCTGGATATGCAGCTTTCCATACTGTTGAGGATACCGGGCTGGACGGAAGGCGAGTTCGATCTTCAAATAGACGGTATAAAACAGAAGGCAAAGGTTGAAAAGGGCTTCATAAAACTCACCGACAACTGGAAGGGAAAGACCTCGATACTTCTCGATCTACCCATGGAGATCAACATGATCACCTCCAACCCGATGGTCAGGGAGAACACCTACAAAGTCGCCATAGAAAGGGGCCCGCTGGTTTACTGCGCAGAAGGAAAAGACAACGAAGGGTTCAGCGTCTGGGCGCTGTCCGTACCGGTGAAGAGAGGTTACGACGTACAGATGAATGAAGAGTTGCCCGGCGGATACGTGACTATCTCCGGAAAAGGGATCGCCTATGATCTCGATGAATGGGAAGGGGCGCTCTACAAGCCGCTGGCTGTCGTCAAGAACAGGGGTAGAAACGTGCGCTTCACCCTTATACCGTACTACGCCTGGAACAACCGGGGAAGCTCGCCCATGTGTGTCTGGCTGCATATCCACTGAGGGGGTAAGAGTTATAAGAATTGGATTGATTCACTACAGAGCCGGACTCATGGACGGAGTCTCTCTCGAGATGGAGAAGTGGCGGGCTGTGCTCACTGGCATGGGACACTCCGTCGAGATCGTAGCGGGTAATTCCTGCCCGGGAGTAGATACGACCATTCCAGGCATAGAATACAACGACGGGCGAAACCTCGCGTTGAACGAAAAGCTGTACGAAAAGGGCGAAATAGAAACGCGGGAACTGTTTGAAGAGATCCATGAGCGAAGCGAAGAACTTCTTCGCGATTTCGAGAGGGAACTCTCCCGCTTCGATCTGCTCGTTCCCAACAACATCTGGTCGCTCGGCTGGTCCCTGCCCGCCGGACTGGCCCTTTATATGTACGCCAGAGATTCCGGTAAGCCCTTCATCTCGCACAACCACGATTTCTGGTGGGACAGGCCTTACTATTCGAGCCCCCGCCGTGGAGTCGTCGAAATTCTCGAGAGGTACTTCCCGCCCTCTCTGGAGAACGTATCTCATATAACTATAAACTCTATCTCCGCCGGTGACCTCCTGAGAAGAAGAAAGCTCCGCGCCACGGTAGTGCCTAACGTTATGGATTTCGCGCAGCCGTCCTGGACCTCCCGGGAAAAGAACCTCCAACTTAGAAGGCTGGCTAGTATCGCCGAAAACGACGTGGTCTTTCTTCAGGCTACGAGGGTTACGGAGCGCAAAGCTATAGAACTCGCCGTAGAACTGGTGGCCAGGTTCAACGCCCTATCGCACGTGCTGAAGGGCAGGAGTCTCTACACGGGTCGGGAGTTTTCCGGGAAGGCTCACCTGGTTCTCACTGGCCTGACGGAGAAGCAATCTCCCGGGTACAGGGAAAAAATCGACGCTCTTACATCAAAACTGGGCGTGAACGTTGTAGATCTTTCCAGGCATTGTTGTGAGACGCAGAAAGAGTTCTTTCAGTCCTACAGTATCGCCGACATAGTAACCTATCCCAGTATCATGGAAGGGTGGGGCAATCAGCTCCTGGAAGCCATGTTCGCACGCAAACCCGTCGCGCTTTTCAAATATGCGGTCTTCAAAAGCGACATTGAAGACAGCGGGCTTTCCTTCGTGGACCTTGGAGATAGCTATGTATTGGAAGGGGGACTCGCAAAAATCCCGGATGAAGTGTTTGACGGGGCCGTTCTGAACCTGGTCGATTTGCTTTTCAACCGACAAAAATACCTGGCAGCCACCGAAAACAACTTCTCCACAGGAAGTGAAAAGTTCAGTTACGAAACACTGGCGGGAATTCTCAGAGAACTCCTCTCTAATTTGAAGGCAGAGGCCTCCAAACAAACTGGAAGAAGGTGACAAATGAAGCGCATCCGGGATATCATCAGAGTTTCCATTCTCATAACGCTTTTCGTGGTTCTTTCTCTGTGCGGCTGCAAAAGCGACGGATTAACGACCGTAACCGAAGTCATAGACGGCGATACGATAGTCGTAGAATCTCTGGAAGCCAGCGTACGGCTTATCGGAATAGACGCTCCGGAACTCAGGGACGGCAGCAAACCGGCCGGCCAGTACGCCCAGGAGGCCAGGCTTTTCATTCTGGAAAGTTTAAAGAAAGGGAACTCGAAGGTCAGGCTTGAACTCCACGGGAAGGACAGTTACGGGCGGAACCTGGCCTACGTCTTCACCCCCGACGGAAAGATGCTGAACACGGAGCTTCTGCGCAACGGTCTCGCCAGACCCCTTACGTATGAAGAGACTTCCCACTACAACGACAAGATCGTATCGGCCTATCGCGATGCTTTCAAGAACAGGAAGGGAATCTTCAGCTCCTACAACACCCTCAAAACCGTTGAAGCCTCAAAGATCAAAGATAATCTTAAGCCTTACAGCCAGGGCGGATTCCTGGGAAAGATTGTATGGGTGGAATTCTTCGTCACCGATACATCTAGGCTTTCTATAAGCGGAAAGGATATAATAGCTAAGGTCCGACAGGAAGAAGCGGAGCTCTTCATGCCGGAGGGATTCGATTTCGATAAGCTGTATCGAAAAACGGTGAGAGTTTACGGAGAAGTCTGGGAGGACAGCTCCGGAAAGGCGTCGATACTCCTCAGAGATCCGGCCATCGAGATCGGCAATATCTCGGATTTCGTATATCAAAGACCGAACATCGCCGATATAGTTTACGCAGCTCGATTTTGAAGCTTTTAGAGAACCTTCTCTTTTATCTTTAATAAACCCGACACTTCAACTCGTGAATACTTTCAATTCCAGACCCCGGATGTTCAAATAACCACGCTTTATTATTGACTTATCCCCGACAAGTTTAGGTTTATTTTCTCGCTGTGTATGTCCCTTATTAGCCAATACAATCCATGTTAACCCGAAAGACTCTCTATCTTATTCACCAAAAGAAAATCGCGGGGATATACTTCTTCCAAGAACGATTCGAGCCTGCAAAGGAGGCTTTAATCTTCAGGAGGTGACGTTATGAAGAAACTGCTTTTGATTTCCACCCTTGTGATTTTCGCGCTCTTACTGACTTCATGCTGGCCGGGCTCCATTCCCCTGGTTCCCAAAACCCTGTTGATCGACAACACTCATTCGTCCAGTGGCGGAGGCATTACGAGAATAGTCCAGGCCTTTCAGGCGAGAGGGTACTCTGTGTTCTACTCTTCCGTCGTAGGCTTCAACCCTCAAGAGTACGGCGCCGTGCTGATTTCGGCACCGGAAGTGGCATATACAAACACCGAAAAATCCAAATTGGGCAACTTACTCAGTCTCGGAGGCAAGATCATACTGTTGAGCGAATGGTACAGCTACTACAACAGTGCCCCTTTGAACGCAATCACCTCGTATCTGGGGGTGAATATCTCGTTCAACAACAATCTGATTCTGGATAACGTCAACAACTACAAAAGTCGTACCGATTGGGTAACGACCACCAAATTCGAAGCCCACACTCTCAGCGCCGGTATGAACAAGATAGTGTTCTTTGCCACCTCGACTCTCAACGCAGGGGCAAACACGTCGATTGTTGCCAGAGCCGAAGCCACTTCATACACACCTGCCGGGATTTCACCTGAATTTTCCGAGGCAAGCAGTGTGGAGAGCGGTGTTCAAAGTCAAGGATTCTCATCGCAGGATGTCATCATCTCAGTTCCACTCGTGGTTGCCGCGAGAGTCGGGAGCGGTAAAGTTGTGGCTCTGGGCGACAGCGATATTTTCAGCGGTGAAGGGTCCTTGCCGGGCGCTTATATCGATCAACTGGACAACTTGAGGCTGCTTCAAAACATCATAAACTGGTGATAGTCTCAGTCATCAACCGGCCTTCGGGCCGGTTTTTTACAATTGACATGCCGTTATGGCTGCAGATTTCCTATATTAGATAAAAACTCCGGTATATTTAACACTCATGGTGTTGCTCGCGAAATCGGAACCCGGAATTCATACCGACATCCCGGATACAGTCAATAGTTTTTTTCCAAAAATATGTGCCTAAAGGAGCCATTTTAATAACTCGGCCCGGTAAAATCACCTGAAAGACTCGACATCTTATTTTTAGTATAGATATTCGCATCCTAGGATTTTCTTGATCGAGGTGATTTGATTCAATTGGAGGTGATTTCATGAAGAGAATTGTCTTTTACGGTGTTGTCTTTATACTTGTAATTGCGCTTGCTTCATGCTGGCCGGGGTCGATACCTTTGGTTCCTAAAACTCTCCTGATCGATGATATACACAACAACGCTATCGGCGGATCCTTCAATACTCTTTTCGCGAAGTTCATTCAAGAGTTCCAGGCAAAAGGCTATTCAGTGAGTCTGGCATCGAGTGTGGGATTTTCCCCCGAAAACTATGGAGCCGTCCTCATCGCCGTACCCCAGCTCTCATACACGGCAGCTGAAAAAAACAAACTATCGAGCCTGCTCAGCCGTGGAGGAAAGATAATACTTCTGG
>NZ_DAOSEH010000116.1:0-4959 GCF_035363035.1 Mesotoga sp.
CGAGACTCTCCATAATTCCATCGACGCTCAGAGATTGCATAATAGACATCGATTGTGAGGTAACCTCCCTCAACATAAGAGTTCCGAAGGATGTCGGCATAAGCATAGTCCACGAGGGCGAACTCAACTGGAGCAACTTCAACAATCTTATGGAGAGAGAAAGGGGCTACGTATCGACCAACATCGATCGTGCTTCATCTACCTGCCAGATAAACGTCAAGTCGGATATGTCGAAGATTTCCATCGACTGGATATGATGGAATAACAACGAAGGAGACCGGCCGTAAGGCCGGTTTTCTTTTGGATCGCTCCGACCCGTTGCAATTAACAAAACCAACAAGCCGAAACTATCTTATTATTATATAATCAGGTTACCGGGGCTCTTTTCCGGTGTGTTTTGATGTTGAGTCGAAGGCGATTCACATAAATATGCAGGGGGCATCTATGGAGAAGCTCAGGCTCGATCCCAGAGTGTTCAAAGTCCCCATCGACAAGATGAGGGCCGGCTACTACTCCGACAAATATTTCACGAGGCTTGTCGAAGTTTTGAAATGCGCAAACAAGAGCACCAGAGTGCTGTACCAGTTTTTTCCCAGAAGGGATGCCACCATCGTCGGCATCGATGAAGCGCTGGCAATACTGCGGTTCGGAACCGGCTACTATGCCGATGAGGGACGCGCCAAAGGGCTTTTCGAAGAAATACTCGAAGTCGAAAAGCAGATAAACCACGCCGCATGGGACATGGATCGTGAAGCCCTTGTCGAGCTTTCCTCATGGAAATGGGATCTCAAGATGAAATTGAACGATCTCTGGCAGGATAGATGGGAAGAGCTAGATGTTGAAGCTCTGTACGACGGTGATGAAGCCCGGGATATGGAACCGATAATGACCGTGGAAGGTGACCCGCGCTACTTCGGATATCTGGAGACTATACTTCTCGGTGTCATTGCAAGGGCCTCTTCAACTGCAACGGCCGTGAAATCGGTGGTCAAGGCTGCAAGGGGAAAAGAGATCCTCTTCTTCAGCGCCCGTTTCGATCACTTCTGGACCCAGGCTACCGACGGATATGCCGCTCTCAAAGCCGGTGCCTTCGGCGTATCAACCGACGCCAACGCCGACTACTGGGGCGTCGAGAGCATGGGAACCATACCGCACGCCCTAATAGCCGTCTACGGTGGCGACACGGCACAGGCAGCTCTGGAATTCGACAAATACATAGACTCTAAAGTGAACAGGATAGTACTGGTTGACTGGAACAACGACGTGATAGGCACCACTTACGATGTCGTGGCGAAGGCTTACACGGCCCTCACCGGGAGAGAATTCACTCTGGGCCAGACAGATCCTTCGCCCGTTATAGGTACGGGTAAAGGCAGAGTCTGGGGCGTGAGGTTCGACACATCCGGCAGCCTTAGGGATAAATCGGTGGTTCCCAAGGACAGATCCTCGCTCGGGGTCTGCCCGGAGCTCGTCTGGAGAGCCAGAGAAGAGTTCGATAAAAACGGTATGCATGACCTGAAAATAATCGTCTCAGGCGGATTCACCGCCGAGAAGATCGATCTCTTCGAAAAGCTCGAAGTCCCGGCCGACGTTTACGGCGTGGGTTCGTCGCTTCTGAAGGACAAACTCGACTTCACCGCGGACATCGTGGAAGTCGATGGCCGACCCTGCGCAAAAGTCGGAAGGGGAAAGGGTGATCTTTCGAGGTTATCCCGTGTTGAAAGCGATTACTGGAATGACAATAAAAAGAGAGGTGTTGAACATGGAAGTTAAGGGAACGTGGACTGTGAAAAAAGGATTCGCCGAAATGTTCAAAAACGGCGTGATCATGGACGTTACCAATCCCGAGCAGGCGAGAATCGCTCAGGAAGCCGGCGCAGTTGCAGTTATGGCGCTTGAGAGAGTACCGGCCGATATAAGAAAAGAAGGCGGAGTAGCCAGGATGGCAAAGATCGGTCTTATAAAAGAGATCATGGAATCGGTCTCCATCCCGGTGATGGCCAAGGCCCGCATAGGACACATCGCCGAGGCGAAGATACTGGAAGCCATTGGAGTTGACTTCATCGACGAATCGGAGGTTCTGACCCCGGCCGACGACAGGTACCACATAGATAAGAGACTCTTCACGGTGCCGTTCGTCTGTGGCGCGAGAAACCTCGGAGAGGCCGTTAGAAGGATATCCGAAGGCGCGGCCATGATAAGGACCAAGGGCGAGGCCGGCACGGGAAACATAATAGAGGCCGTCAAGCACATGAGAACCGTCAACGAAGAAGTGAGAAAGGTTCAGATGATGAACGACGCCGAGCTCGTTCACTACGGCAAAGAGATAGGGGCTACGGTCGAAATACTGAGCCAGGTGAGGGAACTCGGTAGACTCCCGGTGGTCAACTTTGCGGCCGGCGGAGTCGCCACACCGGCCGACGCCGCGCTCATGATGCTGCTCGGTTGCGACGGGGTGTTCGTGGGATCGGGCATCTTCAAATCGAAAGATCCGGCGAAAATGGCCAAAGCCATAGTCGAGGCCGTTCTTTACTACAACGACCCGCACAGACTGGCGGAGATCTCCGAAGATGTGGGAGACGCCATGGAAGGCCTGGAGATCGGCAAGCTCGAAGTCCGTATGGAAGAGAGAGGCTGGTAAAAATTGAAAATCGGAGTCCTCGGTATTCAGGGAGATATTCAAGAGCACCTGGCTGTAATTAAGAAACTCGGTCATGAGGCCGTATGGATAAGAGATAGCGACGCGCTCAAAACAGTCGAGGCTTTGATAATGCCCGGCGGCGAATCGACCACCATGACGAAGCTGCTGAAGAGATTTGCAATCTGGGAACCACTAAGAGAAAGGATAAATTCGGGCATGCCGGTCTTCGCCACCTGTGCCGGCATGATCCTCCTCTCGAAGGGAATAGAGAACTACCCCGCGCAGGACACCCTGGGCGTTCTGGATGTCACGATCGAGAGAAACGGTTACGGAAGACAGGTCGACAGCTTCGAGGCCGACCTGTACGTCAGCTACTTCGGAGACGTTCCCTTCAGGGCTGTTTTTATAAGAGCGCCTAAAATCGCGACCACCGGCAAAGAGGTCGAAGTGATGGCCTGTTTCGGGGGAACACCCGTGCTTGTAAGAGAGAGAAACATCATGGCCGCTTCATTTCATCCCGAGCTGACGGACGATGTAAGACTCCAGAGATACTTTATGGACATGGTCGGAAACAGCGTCGAGAATGCGATACCCAGGATGTAATCATGTGTAGGATGCTGGCTTTCAAGAGCCCGACTAAAATAGAATCGCTCGAGATCGTTGATATACTTCGGAACATGGCCAGAGAGGGTCTGAACAACCCTCACGGCGATGGCTTCGGTCTTGCGATGGCCGGCGGAGAAAGGTTGAGATACAACTCTGTCCGATCCATCTGTGAAGCCGACCCACCGCTGATCGAAAGCAGGCTGGGGATCGTACACGCACGTAAGGCTTCCCCGGGATACTCTGTCAATCCCGACCACGTTCACCCTTTCTACGGTGTCGTGAAGGGGAAAAACTACGCCTTCTGCCATAACGGGACGGTCTTCGATTTCGCCAGTGCTCCCGGAACGATCGATACCCAGAGATATTTCGAACTTGTTTTGAGTCATATGGAAAGGTTCAGCCCTGCCGAGGCACTTGGCAGGGCTGCCGGGTTCGTGGCGGACAATTTTTGCTACACTTCGCTCAACGCTTTTTTGACGGATTTCGAAAGTATCTGGATATTGAGACTGAACTCGGAGAAAAACGACCTCGACCACGGACTTTACCTTTACGAAAGGGAAGGTCTTAAAATAGTCGCGAGCGAACCTGTGGAAAGCTTTTCCGGTTTACCGGCCGGATCGAGGGAGATCGCCAACGGAGAATCGCTGGTCCTGTGAAGTGAGCGTTAAGAGCCGTCCTTGGAAAGAGCAGGAGAGCGGTTGTTCCGACGCTGCGCGTCCAGGTTCTTGGTTGTTGGCGTATTCACCCCTCACCAATAACAGCGGCTCCTGTTCCTGCCTTCCGGCTGCGTCGGGCCCCAATTCGGCATCTCTTCCTTACCGGAAACGCCTTTAATTCCGACTGTATGAATCATTGGCTTTTCGGTGTTTTCAATAAAAGATAAAAACTTCTTCTGGCGCCGTTATCTATTCCCGAGATAATCCTTTCACCTGCGTACCGTTATGGGATGATGCTTCGCCAATCAATCATGTTGCTCCGGGAAAATCAATTTCCCCTTTCCTGATAGTTTATGCCGGCGAACGTATAGAGTCAGAGGAAATTTCCAGTGACTTCGCTCAGAAACTCCAGCTTTCCGAAGTGCCGGTTCGGCTGTACCATGCCAAAGACAAAAATCACGCCGGTGTGAATATCGATTTGGGATTAGTCCAGGATGATCTGACCATAACAGTAGCAGACTTTCTGAATGAACTACTCAATTCTTTCGAGTGATAAGAACGGTTGTTGATAAGGGCCGGGAAAGAGCGCATTCGAGAGTTCGCTTCACTCACGAGAAGACGAGAATCTTCGCATCTCTTCAGTCTCGCCCTCTCTCCTCTTCTCAAGCTCCTTAACTAACAACGAACAACCGCTCTTTCCAAGTACGGTTGAGATGCCAGATCGCAGTGCGATACAACGGGAAAGAAGAAAGTTTTTCATTCCGTTTCTATTTCCCGTCGAGCCTGGGTCTGATTTAAGAACTTTGCGAACGGCAAAACGTGTTATGCTTCCACATCCTTTCGCATCTCACAGTAATCTGCTCAAATAAAGCGAAAGAACGAGCAGCCCCAGAATTACCAGCCAGCCCAGGATCGTCACTCTGACGGCTTTGCCCGCCTTGTTCGCCTCCCACCAAGTGCGAGGCTCGATTCCCTGAAGCCTGAACGTGATTATTGATGCCAGGTTCACACAGACTATGTTCACAAAAAACAGGAGTATCGCCCCGGAGAACCCTG
>NZ_DAOSEH010000117.1:0-4916 GCF_035363035.1 Mesotoga sp.
TTGAAATAACTTGCCATTTGCATCCCTCCAAAAGTAAACCGCCCTTTCGGGCGGTTAGATGTTTACTTTCGCTTTTATCTTTAGTCTCTCTATCTGTGTTATGCCTCCGACTGTGGCGGTAGTCTTCAGATAGTACGTCCCGGGAGGAGCGTTGCACTTTTGCAGAAGTCTGTAATAACCGTCTGGATGTTCAAACACGAAACTGTTTGCGATCTTATCGAAAACCCCTGATTCATCATCGTATCTCTCGATTTCTCCGAAAACTTGGGATGGAACTACAGAGCTCCATCCTTCGGAGTCGGGATCAAAGGCTTCCACCGTCGAGTCAACGAAGAACGCATCAAGAGCCTCAATCGATACTTGACTAACTTGACGGCCATCTTGAAAATACTTGATACGTACGTTGGCTATATCCAGTTCCGGCTCCTGAGGAACAGGCACATATGTTCTTTCTGCCCATGAAGATTGATCGTCATCACAAGCCAGGACTATCTGCCCTTCCTCAAACGTTGGATTCACATCACCTCCGGGAATCCAGCCGGTAAGACCTTCCAGCAACCAGTTCTCCCCTCCGACAAGCACGTTCGACACTTTAGCGAGGTCATTGTTTTCAGAAGCACTAGAGTCTTTCACATACACGAACCTAAGCGTGTGTTGCTCGTTTGCCAGCGTTCCGACGAAAGTTCCGTAATCAATGCCGCTTCTTCTTAGAATGAGCGTTCCATCCACATATACTTCGAAGAAATCGTAGTCAAATTCGCTCGACACCTCCCAGTCGAACGAAATTTGGAGTTCTCCAGGCTCGCTAACCGGCAAAGTACCGATCGCTTCAATTTTGTTGAATCTTGTCGTCGACAGCTTCAGGTAATTTTCGATAATCTCTATACTTCCAGTTCCACTCTTTTCCCAAAATTCAATTCCTTGAGCCACTATGTCGAGATCTCCATATATGGCTCTATTGATTTTTACATACGGTGTACCGCCATCTTCTCTATCTGTGTACAACCCAAAATCAACGATATGCTCTTCCTCACTCAAAAGAGTTTTGAATGTACTGCTTTCTTCAACCCCATCCTGAGTTTGAAAATAGATTTCTCCATCGATAAATATCGTGAAATATGCCTCGCTTCCTGACGGTACAACTAGCTCCCAGTCAACTTCAAACAGAGTCATATCATCACTTCCTATCCACGACGACTTTAATCTTCAATCTCTGAACACGTTCCAAAACCACGGGAGAATCGAAGGCAATTGTCGCTTGAAGATAATATACTCCCACCGGGAGATCGGCCTCTACTAGAATCTTGTCATCCTCTACCTTGCACACTGCCATTTCTTCGAAACCCTCTCCGTCGAAAGAAACTATGCTTGCAGATACTGTTCCGTCAATCTTTGACCATGCCTCTCCATCACTGGATTCCACAAGCACACCAACGAATGCCACCTGTCCAGACTCCATTGTTAGGCTAGAGATCTCGGAACCGTTTTGTAGAAACTTCACACGAGTCGGCATTGGCAGAGCTGGATAAACTAGTATAGACGCCTCTTCGATCAGATCTCCGCATCGAGCATAAAGAATTAGACTGGTTTTCTCCGTGACCGACGGAGCTTCGATCTCAGCCGAAAAGACTCCTTCGCCTTCATTCACTCCTGGGTAAGATATTCCACCAAAGACAAATTGCAGTCTCTCCAAATCCGTCGTAGCGGCCTCCACATGGAAAGCCTCCCCGGAAATTGCCTTCTCCGGAGCCTCTATACCATCGATCGAAGGATTCGAAGTATCCCATGGTGCCTCTCCCAGAGCCCACACGTAATGCTCCTGGGTGTGATAGTCGTACCACTCGTATGTTAGGCTATCCGGTCTTTCTTTTATCTCGTCGTATATCTTTCCGTAAACATCGGTGCCAGCAATCAAGGCAGTTCCATAATAGCCTTCGGCTTCCAGAAGTGGCATTTCGAAGTCTGCAAAGCTAGTCCATTGATTTTCGAGGTATGCGTAGATATAAACTCGCCCGCTGTCCAGACTGAATTTCAGCTTTTGGTCTATTGACTCTCGAACTGAATTAGTTAGAACTCCAACACCAGGCTCGTAGAGGATCATCTCCGTTTTGCCAGTGCTGTAATTTCTGTTCACAGTTAGTACACGAGTAGCAGGCTCATAGTACCCATTGGTAATGATCAGGACGTGATTGCCAACTGTGTTGTCCGATTCGGAAATGATAGCTTGACTATCCACAAACCAGGCAACTGGCTCAGATTCCGCGTAGTTTTCTCCTTCCATTTCACGCCAGTTATCAAAAAAATTGTCCGGTTGGGAACCGGCGTATATGTAGACATTTACTTCGACCGGACTAGAGATCTCGAAGAGTACCAGTCCCATGAGATCAGGAAGGTCGTTCCATTTGAGAATCCTTCCAGCGTCTATATCGAACATATCCAAGGAGTTCGGATCCCAAGGATTGTCTCCCCATAAGCTTCTGGGTATCTTGAAAGGCATCCTGAGTCCGTTAAGATCGAGAGCTTCAGGATTGCTGATCACAATCTTATATGAAGGGTATACTGGCATTTCTACTCCTCCTTTATCCCGAATTTGGCGGGGTTAATGACATTGGAGGTAAGGTCGTCGTTCAGTATGAGCTTGTCGAACATCAGTTTTGCCCGGTCCAGCCTGACCCTTGTTATCTTGAGATCTGCCGGCAACACAGAGCAATCGGAACCGACGGCTTCATTTTTCTGGACCATCTCTTCTGATATGGGAAACTCTCCGGTTTGAGACGAAGAATTCCCGCGGCCATATGTAAAAGTATGGTCCGGCGACTCTTCCATAGGGATGAAGAAAGCTTCTTCGTGGCCAAACGGACCGTCCAGATACAGGTATTCTCCGACCTGCAGATTCCAGCCTTTCACGAGATATCCCGATATGCTTGAAGCTCCAACTATCCCCGTCATGTCTGCTCGTATAGAGTTCATAAGTTCGTCGGAGGTTTCCGGGAATGTTATCGCTCCGTAGATAGGTTCAATAATTGGCATGAGCTTGTTGTTAATGTTTGGCCCCACAGTTTCTCCGGGGTTGAAGAGACCATAGGAACCAGGATACAACACCTTAACGGCTTCTGTTATTTCAAGCTCCGCTAGAGCTTCGATCGGAGACCTGAAGCGAAAATAGAAGTATGGCACAGACGAAAGCCCCGCACCGGCCTTCACACGTTTGTAGTAGATATGAAGCCTAGGTAGGTGCCACCGGCCGCTCAATTGCTTCAATTCGCTCGCGAGAATCGGTACTCGGATGTTCGGATATGGTTCGACCTTCTCGACCTCGTTTCCCGGAATGACCCTGCATGGTGTGCTTTCCCACGTCCAGTTCCAGTAACCCGTCCAGAAGTCATAAGAAGCTCCGGCGATCTTGTAAACGTCGACATGGTCGATCTCTATCGCTATATCGTCGGGATCCCAGCGATATGTAGCGTTAGCGCCAGTGTCGTATCTCGGCCTTGTGGTCTTGAATGTATCTATTTGTTCTGCCAACCCTCCGTTTGCGGGGTTGTAGTTATAGTCCTCGAGGTTTCTCTCGCCATAATTGTAATTCATAAGAATATTCGGGTCCGTGAAATCGAAGTCGGTAAGTCTATACGGCTTTCCTTCGACCACTGTACCGGCGAAAAACATTTCCTTCACCTGGTTCTTGCTTATTCGGCTTGAATAGATCTTGTTGTTCATTCCGTACGCACCATAGTTGTTGAAGGCTCTGAAGTCAAAATTCCAGTTCATGAAGCCGATTCCAAGCTTTCCGAGAAAGGCGTTGTAAGTCTCTGTTTTTCCAACCTCGCTCAAGTCCTTAGTGAAAAACGGCGTCTTCACGCCGGCCGAATAGTTGAAGGCCCTCAGCTGTGATGTGATAGTGAATTTATTGAACGTCGGCAAATCTATGTTTGAGAGCTTCAGTTCAATTTCTGTCTTTGCCGCTTTCCCTTCTTTCTGGAAAGTCTCCTGATCCAGAAAAGAATGAGTCAACCCGGTTTTCACTTCTTCAACATGAGGAACGATAGAGGGATCGAATCTTACGCTGTCGCATTCCCAATTATGCACGAGAAAGTTACCGCCGACTTTGAAGTTTTCGAGCCTTGCGGGAATGTCGATTATGAAATACGGCCTGAAACGGCCTTCAGCTACCAGGACCTGCATTTCCTGAGTGTTTATTTCAATGTCTTCATCGAGAAGAATAACCGGTTCAGAGCTGGCGAGGACTACTCTCTGAAGCACTCTGGTTTCAAGCTGGTAGTACTTCATACAGCTATTGGTGTATTGCATGGATACGTTCACGCTCACCGGTTTCGATTCGGGAACGAACACCGGGTAAGCCGTAAACCCATTGTTCTCGTATTCCTCCGCTGTCAGATATCTTTCTATGCCAAAATACCTGCCGTCCTTGCTTAGTTTCGGGACGGCGGCCACGAGCATCGGATCGTTCACGAATTCCAGAGAGAATTCGCTGACCGGATATGGACCGGGAGAATGAGACGGAGTCTCTAACCATGCAGTGGTTCCCTCGAGCTTCACTGTATTCACGGAGAGATCGTATGTGATTTTGCTTATTTGAAACGCTCCTTTGAAGAGGAAATCGCTCTCCTCATACGATAACATAAGGGGGTTGGGCACAAAATAGGAGGAATTCCTTATCCAGGGTTGCGCCAGATATTGCGACATATACAGTTCCCCGGATTTGATGATCGCCCTCCGAGAACGAGTGTAATACTGGTTTGCAGACCATTGATTACCAGTTTGCCCAACCGGTTGCGACGTCTGCGAATACATCTCGTATGTCCTGTTATAGTTCCATTTGCGCTTAAAATACTCAAACAGACTTATTCCCTCGCAGAATAGGACAGTCTTTCCGGAATGGTAAATCAAGTGTCTAT
>NZ_DAOSEH010000118.1:0-2687 GCF_035363035.1 Mesotoga sp.
GCAATAGAAACCAGAGTGATTATTATTACCAGTAAGGTCTTCTTCATTCAAATCACCCCTCACATTTCCGCCCCGACGATTTCGGGCAGATCGAGACCATATATGAAGTTATCTACCACGATACCGTCGATAGTTCTGTTGGCGCCGTCCCTTATGAAATAATCTGTACCGAGTCCCAGAGAGACTTCCTGTCCATTCATCTCCGGCCCGAAGCCGAACTCTACGAAGGCCACAACCTCACCAACTTCTTCGATTTCCGCCGGTTCATTCACGAAGCCTCTTACAAGAACTATTTCATCGCCGAAATCCACGAAGTTGCTGACGTTTTTCTTGTCGGGAATGAAATCGGGGAAGAAGACTTGAGTGACCGTTAAACCCTGCGAATAAAGGAGCGAATTCTGGAGGTACATCAGCTCTCCGTTGCGCGTGTTGTCCGGAGCGAAGTATTCCTTGATCTTGTCGATGTACTCCTTTACATTAGGTGCCACGACTGCGATTACCAGCGAGCCGTCCTCTTCATCCGTCGCCGGCTGCGCCGTGATCGGTGCTATGAAGATCTCGGGTTTGTCCTCGCCGGTGTAGCGGTCTTCAAGTTTGAAGCTCACGTAGGTATTCTTGTTGTTGCCCAGCTCGTCGTAAGCCCTGACATACAGAAGGTAGGTGTGTCCAAGCTCCAACATATAGGGCATCATGAACGTACCTTCCGTGAGGTAGAGCGTTACCAGCTCGTCGTTGAGAAGAATACCGCTGACTGCCGGATCCCAGTCCAGCCAGTCGGTGATCCAGGGATATCCCGCTTCGGTCGTCTCTCTGAACCTTATCTCCACCTTCACTGCCGGTTCGGAAAACTGCCAGCTGGCGAAGATGTACCTTCCGAAAGGTCTGAAGTCTCCGTCGCCCAGACCTCCGTTGTATCTGTCCGAGCCGAAGATAGTGATGGAAGGTCCTGTAGTATCGACTTTGAAGACGTACTTGCTGGGGAGACCGTTGAACTCTTTCGTCTTTACTTCGACGAAGTGAGTGCCATCGGCCAGGCTTTTAAGATCGACTTTCAAGGCGTCGGTCTCGACGAAGGCCGCCCCGTCAACCGAGTAGAGATAGGTGTGAGTCAGTCCGTCGACAGGTTTCCAGGATACCGTGACATCTTTCGAGGCGTAGGCGGCCTGGGTGTTGTCGAAGATAACCGAAGGGCTACCGACGGTGAATTCCAGCTCGTTCGAGTTGAAAG
The DNA here is from genome assembly GCF_035363035.1 of Mesotoga sp. Lineage (NCBI taxonomy): Bacteria > Thermotogati > Thermotogota > Thermotogae > Kosmotogales > Kosmotogaceae > Mesotoga > Mesotoga sp. Next base: position 1,229 of record NZ_DAOSEH010000118.1, read on the forward strand.
TGCGGAAATTGCTCTCGATGGCCAGTTTCCCCAGAGCTTCCACCCAAACTTTGTAATTGCCGGCCACCAGCTCGGTGGCATATTCGGTTGTCTCTAGTTCAAGGATATCGTCGTTGATATGGAGCTTATAGACTACCTCCTTGAAATCGTCGGCCGTCTCGAACTTCCAGCTGAACGTTATGGTGGTGCCCGCAAGAACCGTGTTCGACCCCGCGTCGGAGCTGAGTGTGACCACCACGAACGGCAGCTTGAAACAGGAAGTTACAAGCAGGACCAGTGCCGTTAGAAGAACCAGCATAAAAGAAATACGCTTCATCCACATACCCCCTTTTTCGTAAGTTATCCAATTTTAGCACCTGACAGAAAAAACTGGTTCAATGTGTGGAAAAACACGTTGCAGAATCTTCCCGAAAGACTCTTTCAAGTTCTCGCTTTGAAGGAAATGAAATATGTATAATCATAACGATCAAATGGAACTAAAAAACTCTGATATCCTTATAAAGGAGGTAGAGGGATGAAGAAAAGCATATTGTTACTGGTAGTGATCGTTGCTGCCATGCTTGTGGTTACTTCTTGTATCAAACCACTCAAACCGACCGAAGCGACTCTCGAGATAACATCGATCGTCGTTTCGGACAATGAAGCCACTATAAGCTGGAAGCTCAACACAACTGCGGAGATAGTATCGGCCAGTTACACTCTTCATGTTGGAGAGGCCGAGTACGAAAGCCAGGAAACCAGCAAAACCGTGACTCTCGCGGCCGGAACTCACCAGGTGAAGGTCGAAGGAGAGATAAAGGGCAAATACGAAGCCACCTACGGACAACCGGCCGTACACGTGGAATCTGAAACAGAAACGGTGGAAATCATGCAGGAGTACGGGAATACGCTCCTGATAAATCTGGTGGAGTACATGACGGGACCGGCCGCCGAAGGAGTCTCCCTGGAGGTCTTCGACGGTGAAACGGGCGCTTTCCTCGGTTCCGGAGAGACCGATATCGAGGGAAAGGCCGAGATAGATCTTCTCTGGCTCCTGTCCCCGGGTCTTCTAGAGGTACGTGAAGTGACGGTGAAAGCAGAAAGAACCGGTCTTGCTCCGAGCGTTCTCGAGGGACTGGCTGTACCGCTGATTCCGTCAAACGAACTGGCCTCCGCAGGCAGCCCCTTGCCTGTTGACATGGCGATCAACAGGGCCATGATCGATCCTCTCGACGGTTCTTACCCCGAAATCGAGATCACGCTGCTGGACGGCAACGGCAACGAGATAGATCCGACAGATGTATCTACCAACGTTTATCTGAATATCGAGTATGCAAGCGATCTGGAATACGATGTCTGGGATGTTCTATACGTGGGCGTCGGATACGTTCCCTGGGCCGGGGTTAGAGATTTTGCGTCTTTTGGCATGTCGAAAGCCGCTTTCGCTATCCCGGCGGAGATCTTCAACGGAGATCTACCG
>NZ_DAOSEH010000118.1:2787-4814 GCF_035363035.1 Mesotoga sp.
CAGAGGGCAACATATTCGTTCAGATCGCCTGGGACCTCCCCGAGAACCTTGCGGGGTTAGTGGGTTTCAACATCTATCGCTCCAGTGATGGTGTCAATTACAAGAAGATAGCTTTCAGGACCGCCCTTTACGGTTTCGATAGCGGAATCGGCATCGAGGCAGGCAACAGGTATTTCTACAAGGTCAGATCGGTTTACGCCGACGGAAGCGAGTCGGAGGACAGCAACATCGCCTCGGTAGTGCCGCTCGATATCTTCAAGGTCAAGCTGCTCTCCCCGGCGAACAACTCGACGGGAGTTTCGAGAAGACCGGTACTGAAGTGGGCGCCCGTCGACAAAATCAATTCCAACAAAGTGCCTGTCCTGGGCGGCGGTCTCCTCGACGAGAGCAAGATCGCCTATCACTATACGCCCTGGATATACGACACTGTTCAGAGCGACTACCAGCATCTGCTGGCAGTCGACAGCGAATTCGAAACCTTCGATTTCTCCACTTACGGCCCACAACAGGTCTCCGTGAAGTTTCTGGATCCGTTCTGGCTTGGGAAAGTGATGAACTGGATCTTCATTCTCAACGGTCAGGCGTACCTGTACCCCTTCGATCAGCTCGAGGCCTTCAAGACCTATGAGTGGGGTCTGGATTACGCGGTGGCCACCTACTACGGATATGATGAAGACGGAGACGGCTTCTACGATTCGGTCGCTTATTCGACCACTATAGACCTGGGCTACGATTTCGACAGGTGGGTCAACGATGCCGATTACTACAACCGCTTCACCACCGGTGGAGATAATTGAGAGGGGAGGTGGTGCAGATGAAGAAGACTTTACTGTTAATAAGTGTCGTATTGCTGGCCCTTGTGTTCGCTTCCTGTATGAGAGTTGCCCCGGGTAACAGCGCCGGCGCCAATGTGGAGTTCGTATGGAAGCAGATACAGGATGCGCCCTACGTTGAAGGAAGACTCATAGTAGGTTACAGCGATATCGAGGCTTTGAGCGAGATCGTTTCTCTTCTCGATGCCGAGATAACCATCGATATACCGCGCTTGAACGCTGCGGGTTTGCGGTTCGACTCGACGGTCGAAGAGGCAAGGGGCGCTATCAGGGAGCTTTTTGTCGAGAGACCGGAGCTCGTCGCATCGATAAGGTACATAGAACCGAACTACGAAAGGGAACTTATAAAGCCGGTGAAAGATGATAATCTGAAATTGCCCGAACTGCCCGTGGTTCTTGCCGAAGATACGTTCCCCGACCTTGAAGGATTCCTCTGGGGAATCAAGAAGGTCCGTGCACCGCAGGCCTGGGCCGCCGGGTACGACGGGACCGGCATAATCGTCGCCGTCCTTGATACGGGCATCGACTCGACCCATCCAGATCTCCAGGGTCAGATAACCCACAGGTACGATCCGTTCCTCGATCTGGAGATCGACCCCGACATAGACTACTCCTTCGAAGCGCACGGATCTCACGTCGCCGGTACTATCGCCGCAAAGGACGATGGCAGCGGTGTCATAGGCGTGGCCCCCGGAGCGAAGATAATGGATATACCGATCTTCCAGCCCAACTATATAGGAGACGAGTTTGTCGCAGCCGGCATAGTATATGCGATCGAAAATGGGGCCACGGTACTTTCGAACTCCTGGGGAGGCAAGGGCTTTTCGACGCTTCTGTACGATGCGATCGCTTACGCCTCCGAGAACTATGTGGTCTTCGTGAACTCGGCCGGAAATGAACATGTGAACGAAGTCAAGAGTCCTGCCATGTACCCGGGAGTCGTGGTCGTGGCCGCCTCCACCGCGGGCGATGGTATCACCCATTTCTCGAGCAGGAGCGTCAAGCTCTCGGTGGCCGCTCCCGGCGATTTCTCGATCCTTTCGACCGTTCCGTTGTGGGATGTGGCCGAGTTTGCCTATCCCGATCTTCCCTACGCATATTACGGCGGGACGTCGATGGCCTGCCCGCACGTCTCGGGTGCGATCGCCATTCTCCAGCAGAAATACAAGGATATGGGACTGACAGTTTACCAGT
>NZ_DAOSEH010000119.1:0-4799 GCF_035363035.1 Mesotoga sp.
GCGCGCCGCCTTCGCAAGGCGGAGGCCGGGGGTTCGAATCCCCTCGGCTCCACCATAAGACCGCTCTGTTTTTGATACAAAGCTAGTATTGATGGCAGAGCGGTTTTCTATTTTGAAAAGTCTGCAAATAGCCGCCTTTATATTTTACTACGCTGCATTGCGTGTACTATTCATACCGTATCCAATAAACAAATCAGCAACAATTGAGGTAATCTAGAATAGGGTCATTAAGCACGAACTTCGAGAAGGCAAGAGTAACAACCGTTAGAAATAGTGCCGTTACTCTGGACAAGAGATCATCTCTGCCACCTTTTCTGGGAATCTCCACTCTGAACACCTCTTTCATTTTCTGGAAGAGCCTCTCTATCTTCCATCGCTTTGAATATGTCTGTGAGTGTTTCTCCTTGAAGCTTGAATCCTTCCTCCTCTATCGGTGTCGAGTCGATTATGTATGTTCCCGGCCTAGGCCGCTTTGCTGTGTGCGTTGGTTACAGTACCGTCTATGAGCGTAAAGGTTATCTTTCTATCGAAGTGAACTGTTGTCATTGCTACAAACGCCGACCAGAGAGAATTTATACTGTCGGATATTTAAGATGGATTATCAAGATAAACTTTTTCAGAGGACATATTCTTTTAGGTAACCGTAACCCTCGGATTCCATGTCATCATATGGTATGAAACGCAACGCAGCACTATTTATGCAGAAACGTACTCCGTTCGGCGACTCGGATTTGCCGTAGAATACGTGCCCAAGATGCGAGTTGCCTGCACGACTGAGTACTTCTATACGCTTCATACCCAAAGAATTGTCTGTCAGAAACACAAAGACATTTTCGTCAATACCTTGTGTAAAACTTGGCCAGCCAGTCCCGCTGTCGAATTTTTGACTGGAGGAGAACAAAGGTTCACCGGTTACTATGTCGACATATATTCCCTTCTCATGGTTGTCCCAATATTCGTTGTCGAAGGGCGGCTCAGTGGCGCCATTTTGTGTGACGGCAAATTGCTCCTTCGTGAGCTTTGCCTTGATCTCTTCGGGTAGCGGACGCCGGTAATTCGCCGGGTCAATAATCATTTTACCGGCGAGTTCAAATTCCTCTAAAGAGATATGGCAGTAGCCTCCGGAATTTTTTTCAAGATAATTCTGGTGGTATTCTTCTGCGTCGAAGAAGTTACGAAGAGGCTCAATCTCCACAGCAAAATCGGGGAAGCGGCCTTTTTCTACTTCTGCAATATTGAGAACTATATCTTTTGTGGCATCATCCACCCAGTATATACCCGTTTGATACTGTGGCCCGCGATCATTGCCCTGCTTGTTCGTTATCGTCGGATCGATAGACCTGAAGTAAGTAAACAGTATCATGTCGAGGCTAACTTTAGCGGGCTTGTATTCAACACGTACCGTCTCTTTGAATCCAGTATCCGAAACGATGCCATAGTTTGGCGTGACACCTTCTTCTCCGTTTGCGTATCCACTGGTAGCCTCTATGACCCCCGGTATAGTCTGCATAAGTTTCTCGGTACCCCAGAAGCAGCCACCTGCAAGATATATGACCTCCACACCCTCACGTTTTACATATGTATTGTCCATAATACCCTCCACTTCTTCGCTAATACTCATTTCACTGGACGCCTTTTTTTCCACATTTTGCTCAGAACAACTATTCTCGCAATTACAGGCGCTTATGATTGCCAAAATCAGCACGGAAATAACAATCAAAAGTTGTTTTTTCATTTTTATGACCCAACCTTTCCGGTGAGTTTTCATGTAAAAAACGGAAATGAATACCAATATCTGCAAAGAAATTCAAAAGATAAAAGTCAAAGGAATCACTCACTTCAGCAATATCAGTTCCGTTTTTATCTGCAAAAGACACGATTCTTATCTTATCGCCATTTCAGATATCTTAATTATACTGAATTCAGCCGCTGTAGTCCAAGTCTTGTATGATCTCGTAACTGTATTCCTGATGAAGCTGTGCAAGTTATTCGTCAGTGCTTTTTACCAGAAAATCAAAAACAACATCAAACAAAACTATTTCTGTTCAAATCATTTGGGTGGAAACCGTGCATTTGTAAAATGCCTTCACGGGCAAGTACTATCAGCCGCATATTTTCATAAAGATCTGACGTATTGTGCTCTTTTCCGAAGGAATGGCATAGATTCTGCAGGTCATTACTATCGGAAACCTACGGAAAACTGCCCCGCTTACCATATATATAAGTCTAGAACTGTTGGAAAAGAGACGTTTGGAATCAATAATAAGGCTTCTTGAGGATATAATAGCCTTATGAGCGAATAATTCGGGCTCGGGGGGTCGGATGGATTGGGTAGGGAGGCCGCACTGGCACTGGTCAACAACGCCGCATTGCTTATCTCGCTCACGGTAATTTACAGTGCGCTGTATATAAGATTCAAAAAGGAGAAGCTGCTCCTGCAGAAGATCATCTCAGGCCTCCTGCTCGGAGTTATAGCTATGGCAGTCATGGTAGACTCCTGGGAGCTCTCTCCCGGAGTAGTTTTCGATACGCGTTCGGTGGTCCTCGGTCTCACGGGGCTTTACTTCGGATTCATTCCCTCCATCATCACTGTGATAATGACCTCTATCCTCAGGATACTTATGGGCGGCTCCGGAGCAACCGTAGGCGTATCTGTGATAATCTGTTCGGCCACAACGGGTCTTCTGTGGAGGTACAGACGGCGGAGAGCTCTACACCAGATGACTCTGGTCGAGCTATATCTCTTCGGGATTGTCGTACATATTTTTATGATGATCGGTATGCTTTTTCTCCCGGCCGATTCGAGGAACGCCTTCTTCTCGGTCGCCGCAGTTCCGGTGATGCTCGTCTATCCTATCGCAACGGCTCTAACTGGCTGGGCCATGTCCAGCAAGGAAGCGCAGCTCAGGGGTGAAGAGGCGGTACATGAACTCTCTCTGGCCAGAAAAAGGCTTGCCGCGATAGTGGAAGCTTCGCCGGTGCCGATTGTCAGTCTGGATATGGGATACAACGTGACGGAATGGAATCAGGCCGCCGAAAAAGTCTTCGGCTGGAAACGCTCCGAGGTGATAGGCAGACCGCTGCCCATAGTTCCCGAGGAAGATATCCAGACCCACAGAGATTTGACCGAAAAGACCCGGTCGGGAGATTACCAGAGGGGGACGCTGCTTCTGAGAAAGAGAAAGGACGGCTCAAAGGTGGTGGTTCGACTGCACAACGCCACGATCTTCAACGAAGAAGGTCAGCCCGAAGGTATTCTGGGAATACTCGAAGATGTCACCAGACAGCAGGAGGCCGAGCAGGCGCTCAAAGAAAGTGAAATGCGCTTCAGGGAGCTCTATACGAATATGAACACCGGAGTCGCCATCTACAAGGTCGGCAATAACGACGAGGCGGTCTTTCTGGACATGAATCCCGCCGGATGCAGGATAACCGGAGTTAGCCGTGACGAGGTCGTCGGGCGGAGAGTCGAGGAAGTCTTTCCCGGTGTAATCGAAATGGGGTTGTACGACATAATAATACAGGTGTTTAAAAGCGGTTTGTCCCAGCGCCATCCCTTGAAAAAATATAAAGACGACAGAATCGCTTTCTGGACAGACAACTACGTTTACCGTCACGGAGAGGATGAAATAGTCGTTATATTCGAAGACATAACCCAGAGAGAAAAAACGCTGGAAGAACTCGAGAGACGGGTCAAGGAGAGAACGGCCGAGCTGGAGACTGCCAACAAAGAGCTCGAATCTTTCGCCTATTCCGTTTCACACGACCTCAGGGCTCCTTTGAGGGCCATAAAAGGCTTTGCCCAGATCATTTCGGAACGTTATGCCGGGGCGCTGCCATCCGAGGCCGGCAGGTATTTCAATCACATAGTCGGGGCCGGAGAGAACATGTCGATACTGATTCAGGATCTTCTGGATTACTCGAGACTCGGTAGAGCAGCTTTAAAGATCGAAGCGGTATCGCTTGCACAGACCGTCGACAAAGCTCTCGATACTCTGCGTTCGAAAGTCAAGGAGGAAAGAGGAAAAGTCACGGTGGAGGGAACGCTTCACTTCGTAGAGGCCGATGTCACACTTCTGAATCGAGTACTGGCGAATCTTATAGAAAACGCGCTCACCTACCACCCACCTGAAAGACCGCCAGAAATAAATATATCCTCCAGGCGAGAAGACGGGTACGTTTACTTAACGATAAAAGACAACGGAATCGGCATCGACAGAAAGTTTTACAAGAGAATCTTCGATATCTTTCAGCGCCTGCACTCGGCCGAGGATTACCCGGGTACCGGCATTGGACTCGCGATAGTGAGAAAATGCGTCGATCTCATGGGTGGCGAGATCTCTCTGGAATCGACTCCCGGGGAGGGGAGCGTTTTCTCCGTAAAATTGAAGGAGGCTTTGAATTGAGATGAGTGCTGTTGTTATTTTGTTGGTTGAAGACAACCTGATGGACGTCGAACTTACGCTGGACGCCTTCGCTCAGGTCGGCCTTAAAAATACCGTAACCATAGCCAGGACAGGCGAAGAAGCGCTGAACTATATCTGCGGAAAGGGAAAATTCGCCGACAAAAAGAACTTTCCCACACCGGATCTTGTCCTGCTCGACCTGAAACTGCCCGGCATTTCAGGGCACGAAGTGCTGGCGGAACTGAAGAACGATGAGCGTACAAGAAGGATCCCGGTTGTAGTGCTAACCTCCTCGCACGAGGAAGGCGACAGGGCCGTCTGTTATGACAACGGAGTCAACTCTTATCTCGTAAAACCGATCGATTTCGGTGAATTCGTGAAGGTCGTCCGCGC
>NZ_DAOSEH010000120.1:0-4695 GCF_035363035.1 Mesotoga sp.
GCGAGGAGTTTTCTTCTACTGTATCCTATGACGGAGGAGCTTTTACGCTCCCGGATTTGGCCTCTCCTGGCCATTACAGTTATTCGGTCGTGCCGTACGGTGGGATGGAGGGATTTTTTGAAGGGAAGGACGTCATGATGGCCGGCTACGTAGAGTACGACAACGATCCGGGCAGGAGGATCGCTTTCAAAGTCCTGATGAGTGAAGGAATCGGGATCATCGCCGATGGGCACTCCCCCCTCTTCAGCGCCTTCTGATCGAATCGAAAAAAAGCAGGGCTCAAAGCCCTGCTTTTTGTGGAATATCAGTCGAGCATGGAGTTGAAGATCACAAAGAAGCGCGAGGCATCTTCCTGATCGACCCGGCCGTCTTTGGGAATGGAGATGTCGTACTTCTCGCTGGTGGTGAACATGTTTGCCAGAAGGAGCTCGAAGTCGGCCCTATCAACGATGCCGTCTCCGTTGAAGTCTATATCTTCACTCGTTTCGTAGCTTTCTTCGAAGAGCGGGACGTACATATCGTCGCACTCGATCATCCATTTTGGAAGGGCGTAAAACTCTTCGATGAGGAAGTTGTACAGTTCCTCGGAAATCATAGGAACAACGTAGTAACCTTTCCAGCCCCAGTCTTCGCTCCAGCTGTTCTTGATTACCCAGAACTCGGTGGCCTCCCACTTGTATTCGTCCAGATCAAAGAGCTGCTCCTCGATGAAAGGATCTTCGATCGTGATCGACGTTGCCTGGGGGTTGATAAGATCGGGGAAGGCGGCCTTGAGCCCATCCATGTCGAGCCATCCGACCAGCGTGACGGCGTGGCCACCCCTGATTGTCGCGGTAGAGGGTACGTAAACTCCCTCTTTGTAATAAGAGAAGTCTACGGGAACTTCGAAGGAGGTGACGAGGGCGCCGTAGTTTACCAGGAGCTCTTTGATCGCCATCACGTATTCATCGTACGGAAGGAAGCTCATCAACGTGCTGCCGCCGTAAATTCTGATAGTTTTGGTGCTTCTGATTATGTTATCCTCCCAGTAGTTGTTTGTCGGATTCCAGACTATCCAGTTTTTCCTGTCGTACTTGATATACGGGAAGTCGCTATCCAGAGGGAGTCCGTATCTGACGCAGTTGTAGGTCGAGAATATCGGCCAACCTCCAGTGTCTTCGTTAGAATCCTGTATTATCACATCTGACTGGAGAGGATCTCTTAAGGAATTTATATAGATATCGTCATCTACGTTATGGAAGGCCAGGAACTGTTCGGAGAGGTTGTAGAGATCGTACTGGTATTCCCATGGGGCGTAACTCCAGCCGCCGGGGAGTCTATCCTCCTGCACCAGAAGCGCGCTCTCGAAAGAAGCGACGGTCGCGAAGGCCCAGCATGTTCCGTGGGCTCCCTGATTCCTGACGGTGGGATGTACCTGAATGAAACCCCCTTCGGGAACGAAGAGGTCGCCGCAGTAGTCGTAATTGACCATCGCCGACAACAGCTGGTTGTAGCGTGTAGTGGCCTGCACCTCGAAGTCCTGGGCGTCAGGCGCTCCGATCGGCTCGAGCAACTCGAGCGTTCCGTTCCATTTGTCTATCAGGCTGTCCAGATCGGATACTCCGTTGGCGGCGTACTCCTTGAGAATAGCGGGAACCCCTGCCCTCCAGGGCAAACCGAGTTCGCTTATGGCCCGCTCTACCTCGGCCGATCTCACGGCAGCGGTCTCGAGAAGAGTACCCGCGAAAGATGCACAGGCCAGTAGAACCAGCGCTAGAATAATTAGTGTTTTCCTCATCGTTATCCCCCTCACATACCGGCCGCCACGAGTTCCGGCAGCGAGACTTCTACAAACTGGTTGTCCACGGTTATGCCGTCTATGACCCTGTTCGCCTCGTCCCTTATAAAATACATAGGTCCCGAGAGAGCGTCCTTGTGGCGCGAGCCGATCTTGAAGCTCACGTTCTCTCCGCTCAGCTCTTGAGGGAAACTGAATCTCAGGATCGCGACGATGTCCGATACGGCGGGGATTAACGGTGCTTCGTCGATGAAACCTCTTACGACGACGGCTTCCCTGTTCGAGGGAATGACCCCGTCGAAACTGGTCTTGTTTTCTATGAACTGCGGGAAGAAGGCCTCTTCAAATACGAGTCCTTCATCGTGGACTACGGAGAACTGGAGGTACATGAGCTCTCCGTTGCGCGTGTTGTCGGGTGCGAAGTATTCCTTTACGCTTTCCACATATTTTGCAACGTTGGAAGCCACTATGGCCACTTCTATCGAACCTCGGTTCTCTCCCTCGGCCGGCAAAATCTGTCCCGGCTCCAGATAGACCAGGGGTTTGTCTTCATCGACGTATCTTTCGTCGAGCCTGAAGACCACGAAGGGTCTGTACTGATCGCTGTAGCGGGTGTTCCCGAGTTTGTCGTAGGCCCTTATGTACATCCTGTATATCTTCCCGACTTCGAAGACATCCAGAACGGTATTTCCTTCCTTCAGGTTCACCGTCAGCCCTTCGTCGCTTATGAGCATGGAAGTGCTGGCGGGGTTCCATTCGAGCCAGTCGGTGATATACTGAAATTCTTCGGAATTCGTGTCCACGAACCTGAACTCGACCTTAGATATTTCCTCGGAGAACTCCCACTTCAGGAAAACATACCTGCCGAAGGGCGTGAAGTCTTCGGAAAACAGGCCGTAGCTGTACCTGTCCGATCCCATGAACCTTACGAGGGGACCTTCAGTGTCCACTATGAAGGTGAACTTGTCGGGAATGCGCGTCGAACCGGCGATTTTCACTTCGACCGTATGCGGTCCCTCTTCAAGATTGGTGAGTTCTAACTCAGTTTCGGAAGTTTCAACATAACCGTCTCCGTCGATCGAATATAGGTAAAGATGATCGACTCCACCGGTAGGCTTCCAGGAAACCGTTACGTTCTTCGTCGCGTATTCGGTCTGGAGATTTTCGAACTCTACCGATACATTCAATTGCTTGAAACATGAACTCAGCAGAAAGATGAGAAAAACCACGAGCAGCAGAGATGCAATACGTCTCATTCATGGCCCCCTTTGTGATTGAGTTGTTTCAATTCTACACTAACGGGCTGCTTTATCATGGCGCCGGAAGGTAACGAGTTTGCCCTTTAAAACCGAGCGAATCTTGCGCTGAAATCCAAAACCTACCCTTGATTGATGTCGGCCGATAGTCGATTTCGACAAAAAAAGCGGACCCTGAGGTCCGCTTTTGAAATGCTGTCCTGTTTTAGTCGATTATACTGTTCCAGATGAGTAAGAATCTGCTGATATCTTCGTGATCGACCCAGTAATCTTTGGGGATTGAGATATCGTAAACGATGCTTCCGGTGTACATATGTTCGACAAGGATATCGAAATCCTTTTCGTCCACCACTCCGTCACCGTTGAAATCGACGTCTTCCATTGCGTAGGCTTCCTCGAATATTGGGACGTACATAGCGTTGTACTCGATCATCCACGGACTAATACCGAAACCGTTGTTGGCTGAGAACTCATAAAGCTGCTTGGAAACGGCCGGTACCACGTAATAACCGTTCCAGCCCCAGTCGCCCCAGCTGTTCTTGATTATCCAGAACTCGGTCGCTTCCCAGGTAAGGCCGGAGAAAGGATCGTTGACGGTGATCGAAGTCGCTTCCGGATCGATAAGATCGGGGAAGGCCGCCTTGAGTCCTGCCATGTCGAGCCAACCGACCAGCGTTACGGCGTGACCACCTGTGATAGTCGTGGAGGTCGGAATGTAAACGCCTTCAGTGTAGTAATCGAAGTCTGCCGGCACTCTGAAAGAGACTGCGAGCGACCCGAACTTGATCATCGCCTCTTTGATGGCACCGTTGTAAATTTCGTACGGGTAGCCCAGCCAGCTGAGTTCATCACCATAATAAACCTGCACGGTCTTGGTGCTCTTGATTATGTTCTCTTCCCAGTTATTGTTGACGGGGTTCCAGAGTATCCAGGGGTTAAAATCGAACATGCTGTAGGGGAAATCGCTTTCCAGAGGGAGCCCATACCTTACACTGTTGTATGTCGAGAAGATCGCGTTTCCACCGGCATCGCTGCTGTCGTCCTGGATTATTACATCCGACTGCAAAGGATCGTAGATCGATTCTAAATAGATGTCCCAGTCTATGTTGTGGAAAGAGGCGAATTGCTCCGAGAGATCGTATGTATCGTGCTGCAACTTCCAGGGCTCGGTGATCTCTTCTCCGGCAAGACCGTCTTTCTGCACCAGCAGGCCGCTCTCGAAAGAGGCAACCGTGGCGAAGGCCCAGCAGGTGCCGTGGAAGGCCTGGTTCGTTATAGGAGTGTGAACCTGCACGAAACTACCTTCGGGAATGTGCACGTCTCCATAGGGGAAATAAACGAACAGCGCCGAGATCAACTGACTGTACCGTGTAGTGGCCTGATCTACGAAGAGTGATTTGGTGAGGTCCATCTTCATCCTTTCGGGGAGCTCGACCTCTCCGTGCCACTTCTCGATTATGCTGTCAAGATCGACTATGCCGTGAGCCGCGAATTCACTGAGTGCGCCGGGCACGCCGGCCCTCCAGGGAAGATTCAAACGTGCGATACTTTCGTTGACTTCGGCCGCCCTGGAACCGGCTTCCTGAAGAAGCTCGTTTCCGAAAGTAGCAATAGAAACCAGAGTGATTATTATTACCAGTAAGGTCTTCTTCATTCAAATCA
>NZ_DAOSEH010000121.1:0-4619 GCF_035363035.1 Mesotoga sp.
ATCGAGAACTTCTGGTCTTTCGGTGCTCGTTCTGAAGAGAACAGCCGGGAATTCAAGAATCGATGACTCTTCACTCAGAGTACCGCTGTCTGAGAGAACGCAATATGCCTTCTTCTGGAGCTTGTTGTAGTCGAAGAAGCCGAAGGGCTTTAGATTTGTTATGAGAGGGTTGAACTTGACTCCCTTTTCTTCTATCTTCTTCCAGCTTCTGGGATGGGTCGAGTAGATCACAGGTAGCTTGAACTCTTCGGCTACTGTGTTGAGAGTGTTCACTACTTCGTTGAAGTTCTTCTCTATATCCAGGTTCTCTTCTCTATGGGCACTTACAAGGATATACTTCCCCTCTTCAAGGTTCAGTCTCTCAAGAGCATCGCTTTTATCTATCTTATCCATGTAGTGATATAAGACTTCAGGCATGGGAGAGCCGGTGACGAAGATATGCTCCTTTCTGAAGCCTTCAGAAAGGAGATATCTTCTACTGTGCTCTGTGTATGGAAGGTTTATATCGCTTATATGATCGACTATCTTTCTGTTTATCTCTTCGGGTACATTCTGATCGAAGCATCTGTTTCCCGCTTCCATATGAAATATAGGAATCTTCAATCTCTTAGCCGGAATAGCGCTCAAAGCGCTGTTTGTGTCTCCAAGTATCAAAAGTGCCTCTGGCTTCTCTTTCAAGAGAACTTCATATGCAGCGCTGATTATATTGCCCATCGTCTCGCCAAGATGCTTTCCCGGGACATTTAGAAAGTAATCAGGCTTCCTTATCTCGAGCTCCTGGAAGAAGATTTCGTTAAGCGTATAATCCCAGTTCTGGCCAGTGTGGACTAGAATATGATCGAAATACTTATCACAGGCCTTTATTGTGGCCGAAAGGCGGATGATTTCGGGACGGGTGCCTACGATAGTAACAACTTTAGTACGGTTCATAAGACCTCCTGGTGAGTGCGTAAAAGCTTAAAAGCGTAAAGGCGTAAAAAGTGCAAAAGAGCGTAAAAGCTTAAGAGCATAAAAGGCTAAATGGATTTCTGTAATCGGACTATTAGGTTATTTAGCATTGCTCCTAGTCGTTCTGTTTTCTCTTCTAGTCCTATTATATCTGATTCATCTATGTAGCCAAGTCCTTTTGCCAGCAGTAAATGGCTCTTGCTTTCTTCCAGTGAGCCACGAGCAATGTACAGAAACCTGCAAAACTCCTTGTTTCCTCCCCTGCCTCTTCCCTCAGCTATATTTGCCGGTACAGATGAGGCGGCTCTTTTTAATTGACTTGTCAAAGCGTATTTCTCTTCTTTCGGGAACTTCCCGGTGATTCTGTAAACCTCGATTGTGAAATCAAAAGCTTCTTTCCAAACTTCAAGACCGCTAAAACTGGTTTTCATGGGATACCTCGGTAAAAAAGATATGCGTAAAGGCATAAGAGCTTAACTGCGTAATTGTTTAAAGGCATAATGGCGTAAGGGCATAAGAGCTTAATTGCGTAAAGGCTTAAGGGCTCAATTACGCTGTTCCGCTGTTAAGAAGATTCTCCATTCTGCTTTTAAGCTTTTAAGCGATTCTCTATTACGCTTTTCCGCCTTTATGCGGTTATGCTTGTCCATCTACGCTTTCGTAGTACGTATCCGGCTTCTTCGCATCAAACATCTCATTCGCCCAGAAGAGTGTGATCATTTCTGTGTTCCCAATATTAGTTATTGAGTGTGTGTATCCCGGGGGGATGTCTATTATTTCGATCTTTTCTCCTGAGACTTTGTAGGAGATTATTTCGTTGTTCAATATATGCCTGAATTTGATATCTGCCTCACCTGAGATCACGCAGAATTTCTCGACCTTAGTGTCGTGGTAGTGGTTTCCCCTAGTTATTCCCGGTTTGGTTGTGGATACAAAGATTTGGCCGAAATGAGGGGATTTCAATAGTTCGAAGAGCATTCCCCTGTTGTCGGTTTTCATCTCGACTTCGTATGAGAAGTTGTCTTTCTCGAGATAAGAGAGATATGTAGAATACAGATCTTTCGTGAATTCATCCGAGAGATCGGGTAATATAGATGTCTCTCTCATCTCTTTGAAGCTGTAGATCTTCTTCGCAAGTTCGCCGAGTGTGATCTTGAAGGATTTCTCCACGGGGTAGAAATGTTTCTTTGGATTGAGTTCGATGTCGAGTAATTGATTAAAAGCTTTCACTACGTCGTCTATGTATGTCAGTTCAAGCTCTCTCTTTTCATCCGAGATGGTTATTTCGAGATCATGAGAGATGTTATAGCAGAAAGTAGAGACTACGGAGTTGTAATTAGGTCTCGACCATTTGCCGAAGAGGTTCGGGAATCTGAAGATGCAGACAGGTGAACCTGTTGATTTGCTGTATTCGATCAACGCATCTTCTGCTGACTTCTTGCTCTTTCCGTACTCGTTGTCGAGTTCTGCCTGAATGGAAGATGTGTATGCTATCGGGATCTTTCTTCCTGTTTTGGTTGCAAGTTCTGTGAGCGTTTCCGTAAGGCCTTTGTTGACCTTCATGAAGTCAGCAGGGTCTTTCGGGCGGTTTTCACCGGCAAGATGGAAGATAAAATCGGCTTTATCTACTGACTCTTTCATGTAATCGAAAGAGTGTTCTTTATCGAAGGGGATGATCTCGATATCTCCCCTTCTTCTTAGTTGTACCTGTAGGTTCTTTCCTACAAAGCCTTCGCTGCCGGTGATGAGTATCTTTCTCATTACTTTACCACCTTCCAGGATTTAAGCTCTTCCTGTACATGGTCCAGTTTGAGAAGGAGTTCTTTCATCTCTTCTTTATCCAGTCTCTCGGTGTTGTGAGAAGTATAGGGTTCTATGTTGTTTGAGAGAAGTTCTCCCTTATCGAAATACTTCGAGTAGTTTAGATCTCTCGTATCTGCCGGGACTCTGTAATAGCCTCCGAGGTCTTCTGCCACGACTCGCTCTTCAGAAGTTAGGAGGCTCTCGTATATTTTCTCTCCATGGCGTGTGCCGATTATCTGGATCTTGTTGTCTGTCTCAAAGATATCTATAAGAGCTTCGGCGAGTGTCTTTATCGTTGCCGCCGGGGCTTTCTGCACGAAGATATCTCCCTGGTTGCCGTGCTTGAAGGCATAGAGCACAAGATCAACCGCATCTTCAAGGCTCATCATGAATCTAGTCATGTTCGGGTTGGTAATTGTAAGAGGTTTTCCGGCTTTGATCTGTTCGATAAATAGAGGGATAACGGAGCCTCTGGAGGCCATAACATTGCCATATCTCGTGCCACAGAGAACTGTTTTGTTCTCCGAGATCGTTCTAGATTTGGCAACCATAACTTTTTCCATAAGAGCTTTGGTCATGCCCATGGCGTTTATTGGATAGACAGCCTTGTCAGTACTGAGAACGATGACTTTCTTCACGCCGTTGGCTATTGCGGCGTTGAGGGTGTTTTCTGTTCCCAGTATATTTGTCTTAACAGCCTCAAGAGGAAAGAACTCACAGGAGGGGACCTGTTTCAGCGCCGCGGCGCTGAAAACAAAATCAACTCCCCTGAGAGCGGATTCGATGCTGTTGTAATCACGTACATCTCCTATATAGAACTTGAGCTTGTCGTTGTTGTAGAGCTTTCGCATATCGTCCTGTTTCTTCTCATCGCGACTGAATATGCGGATCTCGCTTATCTCTGTTTGAAGGAAACGTTTAACGACTGCGTTTCCAAAAGAGCCGGTGCCACCGGTGACTAAAAGGGTTTTATTTTTGAACATTGTCTAACACCTTCCTATGAAAGACTCGCGATTGCTCTTGTTCATTATCTCCCTGCTGAAGTTACGAAATACTCATAACTCATCTCAAGTCCCTTATTGAGTTCGATCTTGTGTCTCCATCCGGCCTCATGGATTCTCGAAACATCAAGCAGCTTCCTCGGTGTTCCGTCTGGTTTGGAAGTATCGAATTTGAGTTCTCCCTTGTAGCCGACTACTTCCCCTATAAGCTCAGCAAGTTCTCTTATTGTTACGTCTTCTCCAGTTCCTACGTTGAAGAAGTCATTTCCCGAATAGTTCTTCATCAGAAAGAGACAGGCGTCTGCCAGATCATCCACGAACAGGAATTCTCTCCTGGGGGTACCCGTTCCCCATATTTCAACATAAGGAGCATTGTTTGTTTTTGCTTCGTGGAACTTTCTAATCAGCGCAGGTAATACATGGCTTGTGTTCAGATCAAAGTTATCATTCGGTCCATATAGATTCGTAGGCATAACGCTTATGAAATTAGTCCCGTATTGCTTATTGAAGTACTGGCACATCTTCATGCCGGAGATCTTTGCAAGTGCATAAGGCTCATTTGTCTCTTCGAGATATCCGGAAAGAAGATACTCTTCCTTTATCGGCTGAGGCGCCATCTTAGGATATATACAAGAGCTTCCGAGGAACAGAAGTTTTTTTACTCCGAATTCATAAGAGGCCTTTATCACGTTGCATTCGATCATGAGGTTTATGTATATGAAGTCGGCAGGATATACGCTGTTTGCCTGTATTCCTCCAACCTTTGCCGCAGCGAGAAACACATATTCCGGCCGCTCCTTCTCGAAGAACTCCCGTGTCGCCTTTTGATCTGTCAGATCAAGCTCTTCGAACGTTCTTGTGATTATG
>NZ_DAOSEH010000122.1:0-4571 GCF_035363035.1 Mesotoga sp.
TATCCTATTCTGGATTACCTCAATTGTTGCTGATTTGTTTATTGGATACGGTGTTGTTTATTTAGAGATATAGAAGGTACAATATACAACGGGGGGCAGATTGGTGTATAAGTATTTTTCTGTTGTGCTTTTATTTATCTCGGTACTTTCAGGTGCCTTTGCAATACCCAGCTACATCGATCCGGCCGGATACCCTTATCCATGGCCAGATAATCCCAGTCCTGCACTGGCCAGCTATGAATTCAACAGCCTTTCAGATCTAGCCGATTACTACCCGACAGGTTCCTGGAGCGTTGCCGGAGGTATCCTCTCGATAACCGGCTCCGGTGAGCGCAGAGCGATACTGGATGGTGATGAAGGCTGGGACGATTACGTTGTGAGGAGCTTTGGCAGAATCACCGGCGGGATTCAGTCCGGCGGTTCCGGTTATGCGATATATGTCAGGGTTACAGGTACTGCCAGGAACATAAACGCCTACGCTTTTCAGGTCGATCCAGGACTCGGAAATAGATTTGCATTGAGAAAGGTCACAGATGGTAGAGAGTCCGGTGTTCTGGTCTGGGGAGCCCCGGCCGCAGATTTCGACTGGTTGGAATGGCATGAAGTAACCATAGTGGCAAGGGAAAATTCATTCACTATGTATGTCGATGGAATTGAGGTTTTAAGATACACCGACAATGACAACCCTTTCATGAACGGTAGAGTCGGTCTCAGGTCCTGGGGACCAACACAGGTCGAATTTGACTATGTTCGAGTGAATGAAAGCGGTTCGGCAACTAGCGAGTGGATCCCGTACACTTATTCGAGAGGACCGATCTACGATGCTTCAGGCAACAGCGACAACTCCAATGGTGGAACCAGTCCCAGGCAGGAAGGAGATTTTGTCAGTTCTCAGAATTTGCCTTCGATACAGTTCTTCGCCGACTGCGACAATCTCATGTTCAGAATGGTGCTTGCCAGTAACCCTCTACAACTAACCGGTTCAGGGGCTCCCTATAAATCTTCTACATGGAATATACTAATAGATATTGACGGCGACGGTTATAGAGACTTCGCAATTGAACTCGACGGAACCGATCAAGGAGTTGCACCTGACGATATAAAGGTATATTTCAGCACAATCAAAGATCAGTATCTCTATGATAGCGATTTGATCTGGAAACAAGATAGCGCCAGGCACTTGACCAGCCCGACTGACGCCGACGGTGAACCCGGTAGACCGGCAGACTGGGACCGCGACCCCTCGCCTTTGGTACGGGATTTTGGAAGAACCAGAGTTATCGAGTACGTTGATCCCTCGCTAGGTACTGTTTATCTTCTGGATATCCAGGTGCCACTGGCAGCTCTAGACGCTACTTCCAGAGGCGGCCCGAAACTCACTACCGACGATATCTTTCAGCTTGCGTTCACTACCAGCTCGAACACAAACAATCCAATACAGAAGGATCTCGCCTTTCAAGGGACTTATAGTATGGCTCTTAACAAGCCTATCCCCTTTGGAGACCTTGTGAATTCATGTGGACATATTTCGCAGATTCCTCTGACATCGAGTATCAGCGTTTCCGGTTGCGGTCCTTCCATGATCGAGGCTTTTGTGCTCGACTCGCATACCGCCGTCTCAGGAGTAATACGTTCGACGGTAACAAGCGTTAAGTTCTACTATTATTTTGACTATAACGGTAATGGAGTTGCCGACGACGGGTTCGAGTGGGTCTTGATCGGAGACGCAACGGCCGTGGACCAGTTCAACCCCTGGAGGTTCCAGTGGAATAATTCTCAGGTGCCTCAGGGAGACTACATAATTAAGGCAGTAGTGAGAGACAATCAAGGCAACACAATGGACTCCTATGTGCAGTACAATAGCGGCGAACTCAGAAAAGTAGCACTCTTGGAAAATACTTGTAGCAGTATCTCGCTGACAGTCTCCGGAAAAGCCTTTGAAGACCGAGGAGACAATGGTGGGCCTTTTGTTTCGGGTGTCGATCTGCCAAAGACTAACGTTAGGGTGAGAATTTACAGAGAGGCCGACGGTAACGATGTGATCAGTAACGGCGACGTGTTTGTCGCAGAGACTAATACCGATGCCAATGGCAACTACTCTTTCGGACCTTTGCCTCAATATAGATACTACGTCGTTGTGGATTCGAAGAGCGTCGCTCCGACAGCACTCAATCCCGGATTTCCACCTGCGACTCCCTGGGCCGAACAGACCTTCAAACGCGAGTTCAAAGACGGTGCTTACAATGATGTACAGGCCTTTGGCGGTTTAGATCCCTCAATCTCAGACAGATTCGCGACCTGGAGTAAGGCCATCAGCCAGAGCACCTTTCAGCATTTGTCTGTAGTTGACCTTTCGGGAAGTGCGCAAGCCGTAAGCGGGATCGATCATGGCTTCTCGTTCAACGTGATAGTCAACACGAACGACACGGGAGATAACGGCTTCAGAGTTGCCGGTAATCAGGGAACGCTGCGGCAGTTTGTGCTGAACTCCAATGCAATTGCCGGAGCCAATGCTGCGAGATTTGTCATGCAGACTCCTCAAAATTCATCTTCAGGTAGCAATAGTTGGTGGACAATACAGCCTATGTCAGCCTTACCGGACATTACCGACATCCAGACAACTATTGACGGTACTGTATACACTGTGCAGGGGAACATCATAAACAGTAACGGCTCAAACTTTGGGGGCGGTCTTGCCGGAGTCGATAAAATTGCCATACCCCCACTCAACGGCAAAGAGATCGAGATAGACTCTAACGGTCTAGAGTATGTCCTGAGAACTTCGGCAACCGCGCAAGGCTTCTCGTTGAAGAACATCGCTTTCTTTAACGGTGGTGGCACTATCGGCGACGTTACCGCCCCGGTAGTCATCAACGGCCAGAACTTCAATCTTGATAATATTGTGAGCGGGGCAAGAGCCGATGGATCTAGACCTGAAGATAGCAGTCTAAACAGAAGATACGGTCTGGTTATCAACGCGAGCGGAACTCTAAAAGACTCGTATATCGCTTACAACGGCTCCGGTCTTCTGCTGACTGGAAATACCATAGATGTAAACAGGATAATTGTACTGGACAACGGCATCGGTCCTTCGGGAACCGACGGAAATGGCGTTTCGATAGTCTCTCCGGCGATTTCAGTTACTTTAAGGAACTCTATCGTAGAATCGAATGGCGGAAGCCACGCCGGCGTGACTCACGGAAACGGTGTCTATACACAGGGAGACAAACTGACGCTTCTGGAGAATACAACGATCGTCGATTCAACCGCTTCGGCCATATCGCTCAACGAATCTGTGGGAGCAGTTATAAGAAAGTCAATCGTCAACGGCTCTCTTAGCGGTCCCGGTATAAGGGTTAGCAGCGATTCAAGTTACGGCGACTTTTCGCTAAACTCTTTTGGTGATAATCGCGGTCTTGCGATTGATCTTCTCAGATCACCATCTTCAGACATAATTGAGGGTGTGAATCCCAACGACGGGCTTCTCAATGCAAACTATGGCAATATGGGAGTCGATCACCCTGTAATAGCTCTGGCAACGCGAAGCGGGAGCGCTCTGTCTATTCAGGGATTTGTCGGTCAGAACACTCCCAGCGCAGTCTTTGCCGGTTCTGTCGTTGAAATATACTCTGCAAGAGCAGGGGACGGAGACTCTTATTCGGGAGAGGACTACGGTGAAGGAATAAAGTATATCGGGTCACTCATAGTAGATTCTCAGGGAAACTTCGAGGGCAATGTCTCCCCTGTCTCCGAGGACACAAAGGTCATAACAGCTATAACCCGTTACGAAAGCTTCAGTAACGTTCTCGGCATTCCTGCTTACGCCACTTCCGAGTTCGGTCCGAATAAATCAGTTGGTTCGGGTCTGAAGATCAGCGGTTACGTCTATGAAGATCTCAATTTCAACAGGACCCGCGACTATGCCGAACCCGGTATTGCGGGAGTCAGGCTGAAGCTCTGGAAGTTTGATGGAAGCGGCTGGACTTTCCAGTCTTACACTCAGACGGACAATGAAGGTTTTTATAGCTTCGATGTTTCACAGGGAACTTACAGAGTTGTGGAAGACGCCCAGAATCTCTTCAATTCATCAACTGAAGGATCTGATCCTGTTGGATACATATCCACGACTCCGAACTGGGTTGAAGTGATAGTAGATACAGTAAACAAAACGGCCGATTTCGGTGATTTCAGAGGTTTTATTGTGAAAGGCTTTATCTTCGATGACTCCGGTGCAGGCGTCATCTCTCAGGCCAATAATGCTACAAGAGATCCGGGAGAGGCGCAAATACCGGGAGTGCTGGTTACACTGACAAACGGGTCGGATAAATATACAAGATACACAGACCAGGACGGTCTTTACAGATTCTTCGTCTCCGGAGATCCTGTCTATCCAATTGTAATAAGAGAGACGGATCTTCCGGCGTATACATCAACGGGCGACCATGATAGCGGCGGGTCTGCCCCTCTTGATGAGAGGAATACTATAACGATAAATTCAAATGTTGATTCTTTTGCCTTCTACAATTTCGCAGATGTGAAGAGATTGCTCATCGAAGGTATAAACACCGTTT
>NZ_DAOSEH010000123.1:0-4478 GCF_035363035.1 Mesotoga sp.
GATATCTCTCGGGAGACGATATGTATCTCGAATACAGAGAGGGTTCGGAGAGGATCACGGTCAATTCGGAGGATGCGGCGGCGATCCTTTTGAAGTTCGACAGCGGTGCTATCGGGAACGTTATACTGTCGGAGGTTTCTCACGGAAGGGGAAACAGGCTCGAGATAGAGGTAACAGGACGGAACGAGTCGGTGTGGTGGGACTCGGAAAGCCCTTGCGAGCTCAACAGAAGCCGCAAATCCGGCGGTGTCCTCACCAGTTCCGACGCTTTCTGCGGAGGTTTTGTCGATACTTTCAAGGACTGCTTCAGAGAGGTTTATGCCGATATCGAAAGGGGCGGCCCCTCTGTCAAACCTTCATACCCCACTTTCGAAGATGGTTACAGAAACACCGCCGTCTGCTCGGCCATCTATGAAAGCGCCGTAAAAGGTCGATGGATGCAGGTAGAAGGCAACCCCAGATGAGTCAAGACAGCTGCGCTCGAGGAGGCACGATGAAGGAAGATAAGGCTCAATCACAGGATAGAAAAGCGAAAGAGATTCACCCGGATACGAAAGCGATAATAGAGCATTACCGGTTCCAGCGGCTGCCGGTCGAGAGCACCCTGTATGTCAGCACCTATCGTTCCGGCGCCAAAACGCTCGAAGGCGGGCCGCTCTCGACGGCCATGATCGGGCTCTATTCGGACAGTCCGGAGAGTCTTTCGCTGTTCCACCGTCTAGATATCGACGAGGTGTGGCATTTCTACGGAGGCGATCCCCTGAAACTGGTTCTGCTTTATCCCGACGGCTCGAGCGAAGATATAACGATGGGAAACGACTTCGGCAGCGGACAGCTCGTTCAGTTCGTCGTTCCGGCCGGAGTCTGGCAGGCCGGTTATATGGTTCCGGGGGGACGTTACTCGCTTTTCGGCTGCACGATGGCGCCGGGATTCACCGCCTCCTGCTTCGAAGCCGGAACCGCCGATGAACTGCTCAAGGACTACCCTCAACGGTCGGAAGAGATAATCAGGCTCAGCATAAGCGGCAATCGGGAGAAGATGCCCGACGGGTTCTCCGGTTGAGAATCCTCCGGCAGTTTCATACACGGAAAGCTGCCGACAAAAACTACATGCAGCACTCCAGAATTCCCTGACCGCTTCCGGTGCTTCCCCAGCTGCTCACCTCTATATCGTACTGGTTGGTTTCAGGATTCCAGTCGATGCTTATCGAGCCGGTGGGCGTTCTGTAGGCCCAGCCGTAGTAGAGTATGCAGCACTCCTCCGTCTTTACCAGCCTGGTTTCTATGCGCGCCTCGCCCGAGGTCATCTTCGCTTTCGAATCGTAACTGCACTGGAGGGGCGGCCCGGAGCATTCGAGGCTCCAGGAAATCGAGCCGCGTTCGGCACCCCAGAACCATTTGATAGTAACCTCTCCGGACTTTCCGCCGGCCGGCGTTATTTCAAATTCCTCCTCAACGACGCTCCCCAGTATCGAATCCCAGACGATATCGTCTTCCTCGACCAGAGCGGTAGTGACGAATTCCTCACCCGAGGCCGGTGCTTTCCATTTCAGCTTCACCAGATGCTGGCCTATCTCGACAAGCCCTTCAACGGACTCCTTGAACTCCTTCTGACTATCGGCCGGAACCGCCGAGAGAAGAAGCAGACTCAGAAGGCCGGGATCGGTTATATCGGTGTGCACGATTCTTACCGAGTCGGGATCGGTGAGGAGCGCGAGAACCTCCTGATACTTCACCGGGTCGTCCAGAATGCCTTCGTAGTTCCAGGAGATTATCTCCAGTTCGTTTGCATAGAGGTTGTTCCATTTTTCGATCACGTTGTTCACACGGGTCTTTATACTGTCGGGAGCTTTAGGCAGTTGAAAGCAACCCGTTATGAGGACTGCGACAAGGAAAAGGGCAAGAATTGCAGAGAAATATCTCTTCATTGTTATCACCCCTTATATTCCGAGAATATATCTCGTGTATAGAGAATAGCATTTTCTCCGGTCACGACAATGGATCTTGAGAAGAGGTCTTTATTCGAAGAGTTTCACGGACTTTTCGAAGCCCACGATCGAGGTCTCCGTGTAGGATGGAGCCTCTTTGAGGTTTTTGTTGAGTATCTTGACGCTGGAAGATAGCTCGACGCTCTTTTCGGTGTTTCCAATCTTTATGTTCAGCAAATCTTTGTCGACGCTATCGACGCTGAAGGTCAGCGAATCGATATCTTCGTCGATCAGATTGGAAAGGTTGTTCTTGTCGCCCGACCAGATCTTCACCCTTTTCTCGTTTTGATCCAGCCCGATGAACAGGTTCGTAGAAGACGGAGTCGGGGAGAGCGAATCGAAATCTTCCACGAGTGCCACGCTCTTTGCCACTCTCAACTCTTTGATTATTATCTCTATCGCCGAGGTCAGTCCTCTCTCGATAACGGCCTTACTTGAGGCCAGGTTATAGGCCTTCCACCAGAGGTTGTAGATGTTGAAAGAGATTATGAGAACGGCCACTATTATCGCCATGGCTATCAGGACTTCCATGAGGGTCAGGCCGGGCTTTCCTTTGCGTTCAGTCACCGGAAGGCCTCACAAACTCTACGAGTTTCTTGCTCGAGCCGTAGGGGGACTCGCGCAACTTACCGGAGATTTTGACGCCGTTCACGGTGACCGTCGCGGTTTCTCCGTTTATATCTCCGATTTCAAGCTCTCCGGAGCTGACGAGGAGATCTCCCGCGATTTTGGAAGAGGTGTCGTTCACTCTCAAAGATGTGGTAAGAAAATTGAGAAGCGCTACCACCGAGATGATTATTATGAGCAGAGCTATGAGAACCTCCACGAACGAAAAGCCTCCGGCTCGACCGGAAAGCGAAAGTGCCGGACTCACACGGTGAATCATCGCCCTCACTCGCCCCACAGTTCGCTGGCGTTGACTTCCACGATCGGGTCGAGAGTGTCGCCGAGGCCATCGATCATGTATACGATTCCTCCGGAACTTCCACCACCGGAAGTAGTGAGCTCCTTGGCAACTATCGCACCGTAGAAGGCCGAAGTTCCACTCATATTTACAGTCGAATTTGGTGCGTACAAAACTGATTTTATAGAGCCGCCGCTGACTGAATTTCCAGATGTTGTTATACTATTGCTGGTATCCCTTTCATTGCCCACTATCATCAAGCCGTGAAGTTTCATACCATCCTTTCCCGATCCCATAGTAACAGTAGTAGGGTTTTTAATATAAATGGTTCCGGTCATATCTAAAGATTCCAAATTTATGCCACCTTCAACCGAAGCGTACAGCGTCACCCTTCCGGGATCGGCATTGCTGACTTCGTTGATACTTCCCGACGGAGATCCGGAAAAAGCCCTGACATACAGCTCGAGTTCTCCCTCTCCAGTAAGCACTATACTCCCGCCGCTCAAAGCGAGAGTGTCTACCACTATTTTTCTTACCGTGTCTTTGCCTCCCGTGTCAATGTAAAGGGTTTTATTATTCCCTACTGTCAAACTTGTATAATAACCGTCGGCACTTATGGTCTGATTGTTTTGTACGTTAAGCGACCCTCTGCTGGTCAGGTCTGGAAATGACGGGAATGGCGGCAGTTTATATTCGACATCGAGGTTATAGACAACACCATCCGGTATCTTGTCAGAGCTATAATTCAAAATAGTGCTTTCCCCCGTTCCGACTTTTCCGATAATTGAATAATTGGCTGAATTACCAATGGTTATCATGCCTGCTGCATAAAGGGCCATGTTTATTACCTGCTCGGCTGAAGTTGCGCTGGTTCCTTCGAAAGAAACCACTCTCGTGGCATCGGCCGCCGTGCCCAGCGACAGAATCTTCGTTGTCGGACCTTCTTTCCAGACGGCCACTACGATCTCTTTGTCGGCCAGACCGTCTTGTTTTCTGAAGGCCTCCAGTTTTTCGCGGACACCGGTCTTCCATTCGCCCGTGTTGTCCTGGATCGAGAAGGAAAAGCTGGCATCCTCATTGGCGCCTGGCAGGTTACCGTACAGAATATGTATCTTGTCTGCCAGATCAGCCTTTGAAGAGTATTGCCTGGCAATCTCGGCACCGGATCTCGCGAAGAAGTAGGCCTGTGTGCGCTTTTCCAGGTCGTTGGTCTGTCTGGCTTTGCTCATGACAATGGCCATTATGGTGGTTCCCAGAACGGCTATCGTGAGAAACATCATCAGGGTGACACCGAGTATTATTCCCTTTTTTCTTTTCATCTATGCGCCTCCGGCCGAAATCATCGGCCAAGCTTCTCATTACTTATAATTCAGCTTCTAGATACAGATAATTGTAAATAGCAAATTCATGCCATACGTTTCGAATAAATTATAACAGTAGTTATTATAAATAAATAGAACCGTGTACAGTCGTTTGCTTCCTTCCTCTAAAAACGTTTGTTTGTATTAGGTTGCGAAAACAGGGACTGACGGGCTCCTGGTTTTCACTCCAATTTTCGCGTCTCTCTTTCTCTCTCTTCCTCTCTC
>NZ_DAOSEH010000124.1:0-4458 GCF_035363035.1 Mesotoga sp.
CTTTTTGATCTGGCGCAAAATCTGAGGTGAGTCAATTGAAGGCCGCTGTTTTTTGTAACAGAACCAGAATTGCGTCCGCTACATTAGACCTTTTGACACGGGAGATAGAGTCCCACGGCCTTGGGGTTTATCATTGCATGGATGGCAGTTCCTGCCAGGTTGAGGACGCCACCGTCATAATCACTTTCGGTGGAGACGGTACCGTTCTTAAGGCTGTTCCAACGGCCTATACCAGAAATTTACCCATCATGAGCTTCAGGGTTGGCAGTGTGGGATTCCTAGCTTCCTTCGAAATCAACATGCTTCATGCGATTCTGGACCTCTTTCTCCAGAACGCACTGCAATCAAGTGAGAGGACATTGATGAAAATTACCTTTAAAGACGAGGTCTATTACTCGTTGAATGATTTTGTCATAGAACGATCTTCTCCCAGCAGGACAGTAACATTTACCGTATCGATAGACGGACAGAGTAGCTATCCCATCGTTGGAGACGGGATAATTTTCTCGACCAACACCGGTTCGACTGCGTATTCGATGGCTGCCGGAGGCGCGCTGGTGGATCCCGAGGCCCTTTGTTTCCAGATAACACCGATCTGTCCACATAACCCCTTCGTGGGCTCTCTCGTTCTCTCCTCCTTCAGGAAAATCAGGCTCGAAGTTACGCAGGATAAGGGATTTCCACTGGAAGCCTACGTAGATGGCATTTTCAGCGATCGGCTGTCTAAAGGCGACGTGGTGGAAGTCCAGATGTCCAAAAAGAAGATCAGGCTACTCCGTGAAGGGAACCTGGATTTCGTGGCGCTGCTGAAAAAGAAACTGGCTTTCGGGGGAAGGTTGAAAGATGATATCTAAGGTCGGACTTGAAAGAATAGCCCTGTTGCGTTCGGATATTCTCAAGATGGCCCGCTACATTCAGAACATATGCAATAAAAGTTCTATTGCGATGCTTGAACGTAACGAACATCAGGCCAGGGATGTTCTCTATTCCGATTCCGTAATTGACCACTACCAGATCGAATTGCAAAAGACTATAATAAGCCTCACGGGAATCCTTACGCCGACCGGAAAGGACCTGAGGTTTTTGACCATGACCATGAGCATAGTGAACACGCTCGAGAGAATCGGGGACAAATTCGTCTCTATATGCGAGCTGGCGATGGTTTTAATAAAGAAGCCGCCGATCGGTTATTACGAAAAGTTGCGAACCATGTTCGACGGAGTCTCCCTGATGCTCAAAGGATCCATCGACAATCTG
The DNA here is from genome assembly GCF_035363035.1 of Mesotoga sp. NCBI lineage: Bacteria > Thermotogati > Thermotogota > Thermotogae > Kosmotogales > Kosmotogaceae > Mesotoga > Mesotoga sp. Next base: position 1,258 of record NZ_DAOSEH010000124.1, read on the forward strand.
GTCGATCCTTCTCTTTTGGAGGCCGAAAGACTCTGCCGGAACGATTCGAACATCGACAGTCTTCTCGAGGGAGTTCGCAACGATCTGTTGAGCAACATGGAGCAGTCTCCTTCGATTACATCCAGAGCCGTAGATCTCTTGAGGGTATTCTGCGACCTTGAGGAAATCGCGGATCTGTGCACCGAGCTCATGGAGGCCGCCGTCTATATCGACACCGGAAAGTATTATCGCTGTATGAACGATATTTTTCAGCCCGTCGATTTCAAAGCCTACTGAAAAGGGAGGCGAGTGTTTTGGGTACACTCATAAAGTATATAGGCTATCAAACCCTCGGTTCTTTCTTCATCGGTCTGGGTGGTTTTATAGTGTTTGTCAGCCTGGAGCTTCTGTATTACCTTTCCGATATGATAATCCGATACAAGGTGGGAATAGACAAGCTCTTTCTCCTCATATACTACAATCTCCCGGAGTTCATCGTTATGGGCGTTCCAGTGGGAGTGCTTCTGGGAATATTCTGGGTCCTCTCCAGGATGCGTTCGGACAACGAACTCATAGCTCTCCAGACTCACGGTATATCCCTCAAGAAACTCGTCATACCCTTTTTGATACTCGGAGTCGTATTCAGCGGAGTAGCCTATTTACTCAACGACTACCTTGTTCCAAACGCCTCTTCCAAGGCAACCGAAGCGATGGCAAGGTTCGTTTATCGACAGCCCGAGGTGACACTGAAAGAAAACGTCTTCATGCAGGACAATCAGGGGCGTATGATACACGTTCGAAGAATAGATCCGGAGACCAAAGAATTGAAGGGAGTCTCAATATACGAAGTAACGCGGTCTGAAGTTACTCTTACAACAGCCACTTCCGCGGTCATCTCTCCGAACAAATGGACCCTGAAGGATGTCAGGATCTACCAGGTAGATTCTTCGGGTTTCCTGGGGGCTGAAATGCAGTTCAATACCGCCGAGTTCGATATAGATCAGGATATAGAACGTTACCTGGCCAGCTTCAAAGCACCAAAAGAGAAGACGAGCGCCGAGTTGAGACAGGACATAAAGGCGTTCAAAAACACCGGCATAGATACATCCTCGCTCGAAGTGGCGTTGCAGGAGAAGTACTCAATGTCTATTGCCCCACTCGTAATAGTTCTTCTGGGTGTGCCCGTGTCGCTCATGTTCAATCTTCAATCTAAAGCCTGGTCGGTAATACTCACATTCTTGCTGGTTGTCATTTACCAGGGTTCGGGAGCCTGGCTGAGCGGAATGGGCAAGGAAAACCTCCTCAACCCCACACTGGCACCATGGATTCCGAATATAGTTTTCGCGATCGTTGGAGTTATTGTGTATTCGCTCATAGACACCAAAGCGAGTTACAGGCTCTCGGAGATGCTTACGAGGCTTTTGAGAATCTCCGTGATACTTCTGGCGATCATCGTACCGGGAACTCTTATCGGAGCGAACGTGAAGATAGTGGGCGGAAGCATTCTGGGATCGGGAATGGGAAATGAGATACTCCTCCAGGACGGTGTAAGGGTTGATTACTCTAGTGAAACTCTCACAGCCACCATCGACGCTTCCAACGCTTCCATCTTGACTTCCAACGGAAGTCCCGTATCCATTTCTTTCTGGGGAAACGTAACTATGGTCAGCAGTGAAACGACCATCAATTCAGAAAGACTGATACTTGATCTAACCAACGAAAAGCTGGAAAGCATGGAGATATACACCAGAACTGAAATAGAGGTACCCGCGGTAAGGGGAGAAGGCTCCGGAGATGGATCTAAAGTTCCTTTTTATGTCTATGGAAGTTACATTCAATCCACCATTGAGGCCTCTCCCACCATGAATGTCACGGATGGTTACATAACTACATGCGACAGAGGTCATCCCCATTACAGATTCAAGGTGTCCTACGCGGTCGTTACGCCGGGAAAGGGGATGTCGGTACAGAACATGGTCATGTACATCGGCGATCTGCCTGTGTTTTATCTTCCCTACTACTATTTTCCTCTAGACGATCCCGACAGGAGACCGTTCGATGTTGATCTCAGCGGAATTGTAGATGCTAAAACCAGAATAACTTTGAGATATCTTGAACTGGATTGGCTGCTTTTACAGGGTTCGTGGTACAGGAACTGGCTTTCGACGGAAGATGCCTTCACCGCGAAGGCCGCTCTTTACACCCCCTTTGGAGACCTCGAACTCTTCGGCCAGTTCGGACAGGAGAAGCAGACCAGTTATGGGGGATACGTTCTTATAAAGCCCAAATTGGAATGGATGAGGTTTCAGGGTGGAGCCTTGTACATAACAGGCCCCTCGCTCAAAGAATTGCAAACGCCTTTCACGGGTTTGAACCTCGGCGAAACTATTACCTCCAGAAAAGTTACCCAGATGGACCCCTTCGCGATCAAGCAATCTATGAACGCCACAGAGCTGACTCTCGGATATGTTCAGTTTCTATCTCCCGAAGAGTGGGATGTTGAACTCGATGTTTTTGGGGCTTACGCCCGTCTCGATGACAAGACGCTTTGGATGGTTAACCTCCAGAAGCTGACTATTCCAACCGAAGAAGGCTTCGATGCAGGTTTCTTCAAGTTCAAAACCAGCGAATTCAACCTCAGCGGTCTCTTCGGGCAGAGATATATTAACAAAGAGATCCTGTACTCTCTGAGAACCAAGGCTTCGGCAATCCAAACCGAGGGTGAACTCTTCGATGCGGATTTCTCGGTTAAGTCGTTGAACTTCTCGCTGGCTTCCGCGGCGGCCACTATCACCGAACTGTTCGACCCGGCCAAAATGGAGGATTTCGTTCTGGAGGTAAGCACTTATCTTTTCACACTGGGAAATCTGAAAATCGGAGGAGATCTGAAAGGTACCTTCGACGCATCGACAACGCAGTTGAATATAACGATGCCTGCAGACAACAAAGGGATTGGAAAGAACTATCTGACCTTCGTGACTGACGATGGAAAACTGAAGATAAACGGCAGGTACGCCCTGGACTTCGATTCTCAACATGAAAAGAACAAAGATAGAGTTTTCTGGATAGATCCCCTCGACCTTCTCTACGAAGACTTCGTTACGGTTGAACTGAAGTTTTACTTCGAATCCAGGTACGACGGCTCTTTCAAGATAGAAGGAAAGAAGCTCAGAGTCTATAAGGATTTCGAACTGCTAAAAAAAGAGTGGGGACCCGTTTCTC